>NZ_BAAHYK010000006.1:0-169438 GCF_054657595.1 Desulfocicer niacini | reverse complement strand
CGCAGTGGTGGGAGCCATCACTCTGTCCGCCACACCCACTGCGATTCCTGCAGACGGGTTCAGCTCCAGTGCGGTAACCGCCCGGATATCAGACACGTCCGGGAATCTGATGCCCAAGGGCACGCCGGTGATCTTCACCACCACCCGTGGTGCCTTCTCCAATGGTGACACGACACAGACCCTTGAGACTACGGATGCTTCTGGATCGGTCACGGTATCCTTAATTGCGTCGGCCGTGGCGGGATTTGCCGAAGTTACGGCCACCTCCGGCGGGGTGACCCAGCGCATCATCGTCACGTTTGAGGGCGCGGATGCACCCGCTGTAGGTACCATGACCCTGACCGCCACACCCACTGCGATTCCTGCAGACGGGACCAGTTCCAGTGCCATAACCGTCCAAATTTCGGATACCTCCGGGAGTCCCATACCCAAGGGCACATCGGTGATTTTTACCACCAGCCATGGCGCCTTCTCCAATGGTGACACGACACAGACCCTTGAGACCACGGATGCTTCCGGTACCTTGAAAGTTTCTTTGATTGCTGGAACCAGCCCCGGAATTGCCAGTGTTTCTGCGGTTTCTGGTGGTGTGAGTCAAACCATTGATGTATCGTTCATCGGTGGAGGACTGGTGGTTGGAAGGGTGGAAATGCGGATTGTGCAGACGATACTCTCTGCCGATGGAAGTAGTCAAAGCCAAGTTATTGCAACTGTGAAAACTGTTGAAAATCAGGCAGTCCCTGATGCTGATGTTGTTTTTACGACCACAGGTGGTCTTATTACTTCCCCACACACCACCGATGAAAATGGCCAGGCCATTGCCATGATTACCAGTGATCGCTGGAACCGACAGGGGGCTGGCAAGGTCGTTGTTACGGGCACCAGCCAGGGAATTTCCGCTTCCGCTACCATGGCCTTTACTGGTGTCAGTATTGATATGGAGGCCCAGCCATTAAGTCTTCTGCCCTATCTTGTGACTGATGCACCCACAGATCACCCATTATCAAAGATTTCCATGATTTTTACAGATGCTGCTGGCACCCCCATTGCCGATGAAGTGATATCGGTGACAACAGATCGGGGAATTTTTACGGACAGTGTTGCTAATCCCCTGAGTAATAATGAGCAAGTGACTACCAGTGCTGCTGGAGAGGCTGAGATCTATTTGAAATCAGAAGACTCTGGGACAGCCAATATTACTGCCACTGCCCGTAATGCCACTGCAGAAACGTCTGTTGTTTTCCTGGCCTATGTTCTGCGATTTGTGGATGGAGATGGTCTGTCCGATGTTATTACGTTGTCAGAAACTCAGCCATTGAAGTTTGAGCTACTTGAAAATGGTATCGCCAAATCAGGCCAGATCGTCAATTTCAGCACCACCTTGGGAATCCTTTCACCCTATCAGGCGACAACGAATTCTGCAGGCGAGGTGAACACCCTCTTGACACCAGGGACACAATCTGGAATTGCCGTGGTGGATGCTACGACCACCATTGATTTTCTGGAACCTCAGGAAGACGTGGTCCTGACGGCCCAAACCAAGGTTGTTATTTTGGCTGAAGATGCTGATAAAATCGTGCTGAGTAAGGATCCTGGAGTGATTGATGTTAATACAGGTGTATCCACGATTCGGGCGGCAGTGTACGATGAAAATGACAATCCAGTGCCTTCGCAGAATATTTATTTCCGTATTGTAAATGGACCAGGTGGCGGAGAATATTTGTCCGAGAGTGTTAAGGTGACAAATTCAATGGGCGTTGCTGAAATCAACTTCTATGCCGGCGCATTGACCAGTGACATGGTGGAAATTGAATCCTCCCTTGAACCAAATTTCACCGGGCCAGGGAACCTTATTTATTTGACCATAGCAGGCCCCGTAGCCAATATTAGTGTTAGTATCAACTTGGAAAGCGTGATCCAGCCTGATGTGGAACAAGGCTTTCTTGAAGTGGGGGTCAGCGCTCTTGTCACTGATATCAACGGAAATCCTGTAGCCGATGGTATACCGGTGTTGTTCAGCGTTGAATCAATAGCCTTTGATGAGGATCGTGATGATGACGGTATTGTCCACTGCTGGAGTGCCGACGGTGAAACAAATAGAACCGGCCTTTGCTGTGAACCTACAAATGCTTGTTTTCCACCTGAATTTGGAGCCGTCCTTGGAGTGGACTGGTTCTCTGATAATGTTAATCAAAGCACTATAGAAGTAGAAGTAGAAGAAGATACAGATGGAAATGGAATATTGGATCCTGATGAGGATCTTAACGGGAACGGTATTCTTGATACCGCATTATTATTAATCGGTACACTGGATATGGCTGCCACAGAAGATCTCAACGGCAATAATATCTTGGATGTCGGGGAAGATAAAAACGGAAACGGGGTTATTGATCCCATACAGGGATCTTCCATTACCAGTCCTATACTGACTGAGAATGGAGTGGCATCCACTACTTTAAGGTATCCCATGTCTTATGCAGATAATATAAAGGTCAGAATTACTGCCCAGGCTGGGGATAAATCTAATTATTACGAGACCACACTCCTCTGCACCAAGGCCATGGTGACGAACGGTACCTGTAGTGGTGGATATTAACTCGTTAATCCGATGAGATCATCGTTGGGAGAATTACTCCAACCGCTGCCGAGCCTCCTCAGCCAGCCCGCTGTCCGGTGCAAGGCGGATCACCTGCTGCCAGGATGTTTTTGCCGCCGTAAACTCTCCCATCATTTCCAGCGTTCTGGCAAGATCTGAATGAAGCACCGGCGAGTCGGGGTATTTAGAAACAGCCTTGTCCAGCACCTGCCAGGAACGCTGGGGCTGACCCTCAGCCAGATAGGTGGTGGCCAGGCCATGGATGGCATTGATAAAGTCGGGTTTGGCTTTTAATGCCCTTTTAAAACTGGCTTGTGCCCCCATGTAATCGCCTTTGCCAAGATAGGCCCAGCCCATGTTGGACAGGGGGTAGTGGGGGGTGGCATATAAAAGATCCTCGGATATTTCCCGGAACATGATGATGGCTGAATCCCATTTCCGTTGCTTTAAAAAAACCACGCCCAGGCTGTTTTTTGCAGCCGTATAATTTTTTTTTATGGAAATCGCTTTTTTAAAACGGCTTTCTGCTAGACCATATTTTTCCCTTGCCAGATACACCAGCCCCAGATCATATTGCAGAAAAGGATCCTTGGGCAGTTTTTTTTCTGCATTGAGCAATTCTCTCAGGGCTGCGATGTAATTGCCCTGGGCCATGTATGCTTCTCCCAAAGCCTTGGTGGATGCGGCAACCTGCCGGTCCTGGGGAGGCTGTTCGGTGTGAGAAGCACATCCTACCATCAGGATGAGGATGAAACAGCATGGGATTAGTTTTGTCATGGGTGTTCTCCTGTCATGAGGTTCTCTCTGAATTTTGCAGGGGTTCAAAGGGGGCTGGGAGCACTTGTGCGTATAACCGCCACACCATTGCGTGAAAAAAAGTCTTGGGTGGCGGAGTTCAGGTCCTGGGTCGATAGAAACAAAGGGGAGGACCCGGCAATAAAAAGCCCTGGAATGGATAGGGATTGCCGGGTGGAGCGATTCATAAAAACAGGATTGAGAACGGTGGATATATCCAGTGCCCCAAATAATTCCCGCGCAGTGTGCATCGCTCCATCACTGGGGGAGATGGGAAGGATGGTATACCCCTGTTGTTGCAGTAGATTCAAGGCATTGCCATATATTTGATCGAACAGGATTAATAAATCCGGGCCAGGTGTTCTTTCTACCCGATCCGCATCTATAATGATTTCCACGCCACCCACCATGACGGTGTATGTGTCGTGTGACCAAACGGTTTGTCCGCTTTTTTCAAGAAGCATGGTGACGGCTTTACGTCTGTCTGGGGGAATAGATATTGTGGGGGGGGGAGGCGCAAGCTTTATATCCACCATTTCCATATCCATGACGGTAATATCCTTCCAGAATAATTTAAGGGCTTTGAGAAGCTCCTCATCCGGTCTTTCCCGGGGAAAGATAATAATTTTTGAATTGTTCTCGAGTTCAATGATGGGGGTGAATGCCAGATCCAGCATCATGTCTTTCCGGGTTTCAGTGTCTGGGAAATGATAGATTCCTTGATTGATTAACTGCCCGTCCACCATCGTTGCATATTGTTGAATCCTTTTCATGGCGGGCACCCGGTTCATGGCGGCGGGTACCCGGGAAGTTACGGGGGGGCTGTTTTCTGTTACCAGAGGCGTTTGCTTTGTTTTTTCGTATTTAGAAAGAGATATTGCAGGTAAAGGCCTGTTTGCGGGATTGAGTGCAAATCGATTGCGCCTGGTTGAGTGACTGGCCTGAAATTTTTGGGGAAACCATGGCTGAAGGCACATGGCTGGCAGGGGTATATTAATGAAGGTGTTCGGAACCAGGGGGGTGAAGGTTTTAAGGTCTGGGTTGGCCAGTTTAAGGGCAAACTCACCCTTTGCCATGAGGCGACCCTCATGGTCCAGAAAAAAGCGATCCATAAGCGCTTCAATCCGGTCCCCCTCTTTTACCTTTTTTTGTTCGACAAACCCGGTAAGTTCATGGGAAATCTCGCTGAGCTGAAGCATGGGCACAATAATTTGTCTTTTTTTGCTGGGTTGAAATTGTCGGGAGTCAAATTCTCTAAGGGGGAGGATGATCTGCTGACCGGGAACAATATCGTTGGGATTGGGGATATGGGGATTGAAACTTTTAAACATGGCCAGGAAAAGAGGAAAATTTGTGTTTGATATATCCCCTTTTCGTCTCAATATTTTGCTGATCCAGTCTCCCTTTTTGATCTGGTAGGGTTCACACAATATATCAATACCACGAAATGTATGAACCGTATAGTTCTTATAAGAAGTTTTAAGGAGTCTGGTGGCGGTGTAACAACGATCAGGACACACTACCATGGTTGTGAGTAAATATATGACAACAAGTAGTCCTGATCGTTTCATTATGACCTTGTGTGGTTTGTGTTTTAAAGATTCAGTTCCGATGCAATGCGACCGGCAATCTCTTCAGCAAATACTTTAAAATCCGCATCGCTCAATGGGGTCCCCTGGACCGGTACTTTTTCCGGGTTTCCGGGAAGCACAAGCCGGGGGGCATTTATCAGTTCTGCCTTTGATGTGATGCCGTAATCTTTTGGGATTTGGCCATTGAAATAAAGATCCTGAAATCCGGAAAATTTTATGGCATGGGCCGTGGCATCCACAATGGCGGTTTCATCCGTGGTTACAATACCCAGCTTTACAGCCCGGACAAGCCCAGCCAGACATTCGCCCCCCTGGGTGCAGGCAATGTGTCCGTTGCGGTTGGCCTCAAGACCCCAGTCCATGATCTCCTGCTCGGTGACCTGGGTGAAGAAAACCCGCTTTTCACCGGCAGCGGCATTGTATTTTTCTACCAGCTGCATAACCCGGGGCATGGAAACGGGGTTACCGATCATGGCAGCTTGGGCCACACTGGGTTGAACGTTGACGGGCTTGAATTGCCTTTTTTCCGGGTCCGGCTCCAGGTAGTACTGATAAACCGGATCCGCGTGTTCTGACTGCACCCCGATGATTTTGGGAAGTTCATCAATGATGCCCACGGCATGGAATTTCATGAAACCGTTCATCACGGCAGAGATGTTCCCGGCATTGCCGATGGGCACCACCACCGCTTTGTTTTTCATCTCATATTCAAATTCCTGGGCAATTTCATAGGAGTAAGACTCCTGTCCCAGAATCCGCCAGGCGTTTTTGGAATTGAGCAGAGCGACCGGGTATTCTTCAGAAAGTTTTTCAACTATTTTCATGCAGTCGTCAAAGACACCGGGGATTTCAAATACCTTGGCACCACTTCCCAGGGGCTGGGACAGCTGCTGGGGAGTAACTTTTTTATGGGGCAGCAGCACGGCGGATTTGATGTTGGGCTGGAGATAGGCCGCATATAGGGCCGCCGCCGCAGATGTATCTCCGGTGGAGGCACACACGGCAATGACATCTGATGCCAGATTCTGATCCAGTAGATACTTGATGTAGGACAGTGCGCTTGCCATGCCGCGGTCTTTAAAGGAAGCACTGGGGTTCTGGCCGTCGTTCTTGTAGTAGAACTGGACGCCCACCTTTTCCTGCAACAGTTCATTGGCTTCCACCACCGGGGTGTGTCCTTCTCCAAGGTATACAATGGATTCCAGGGGCAGGGTGGGGCCGATGAACTCATGGAACCGGTAGATGCCCTTCAGAGCCGGTATGTTGAGCATACGCCGATAATCAAAAATCTGCTGCCAGGTAGTGCCGGGAATTTTTTTCAGATCCTCGGCGTTTCTGTTCTCAATGAGCAATACCTGTCCGCACTGGGGACACACGTACAAAAGTTTTTCCATGGAAAACTGAGCCGAACAGCCAAGGCACTGATAATAAAGGGTACCGGTGGGTTTTGGCACAAGAAAGGGTTGAATGGCTTCTGGAAAATTATCGGGTCTCATGGGTGATTACCTTTTTGCCTCCCATATAGGGGATAAGGGCTTCGGGAATTTCCACGGAGCCGTCGGGTTGTTGATAGTTTTCAAGTATGGCTGCCACGCATCGGCCCACGGCAAGTCCGGAGCCATTTAGCGTGTGTACAAGTTCCGGTTTTTTGGCCCCGGGACGTCGAAATTTAATGCCGGCCCGGCGGGCCTGGAAATCCACGCAATTGCTGCAGGATGATATTTCCCTATAGGTGTCCTGGCCTGGCATCCACACCTCAATGTCATAGGTTTTTGCTGCTGAAAATCCCAGATCACCGGTGCAAAGCGTCACCACCTGATAGGGCAGGCCCAGGCGCTTCAAAATGGTTTCTGCATTTGCCACAAGGCTTTCAAGTTCATCAAAGCTTGTTTCCGGGGTGGTGTATTTGACCATCTCCACCTTGTTGAACTGATGCTGCCGGATAAGTCCTCGGGTGTCTCTGCCGTGGGATCCGGCTTCGGACCTGAAACAGGGTGTATAAGCCGTAAATTTAATGGGCAGTTTTTCTTCGTCAAGGATCTCATCACTGTAAATATTAGTAAGGGGGACTTCCGATGTGGGAATCATGAAGTAATCACTATTTTCAAGTTTGAACAGATCCTCTTCAAACTTGGGCAGCTGGCCGGTGCCGGTGAGGCTTTTTCTGCTCACAATAAAGGGGGGCAGTACCTCGGTGTAGCCATGTTCATTGATGTGGATGTCCAGCATGAAGTTGATCAGTGCGCGTTCCAGTCGGGCACCGGCACCCAGATACAGTGGAAACCTGGCACCGGTGATCTTGGCGGCCCTTGCAAAATCCAGGATTCCCAATGATTCTCCAAGGTCCCAGTGGGCCTGGATGGGAAAATCAAAGGCTCGTGGGGTCCCCACCTGTCTTTCCAGACGGTTGTCGTCTTCGGTGAGTCCCTGGGGAACATCGGGGTGGGGAATGTTGGGCATGGATATCATGAACTTGTTGATGGACTGCTCGGTTGCTGCAAATTCATAATCCAGAGACTTTATGGTATCTGCAACTTTGCGCATTTCCTGAATACTTTCATCGGCATCTTGGCCTGATTTTTTCATGACGGCAATGGTGTCTGAAACCACATTGCGCTGGTGCCTTAAGGTTTCAATCTCCTGGAGGAGCTGTCTTCTTTTTTTTTCCGCCTGGATAAATGCATCAAAGTCAAGGGCCGCCGCCCTTTTGCCCAGTGCGTTTCTCACTTCTTCAATATTCTCTCTAACATATTTTATTTCCAGCATTTCAATCCCTGTATGTGATATGTGAGAACTGTTAATTATTATTAGTTAATTGAATCAATTCGAGAAAAATATCATGGCGGTGGAAATCCGTCAATCATTATTGAATATTGACAATTGTTTCGCGGTGTATAATATTCCAGGAAACTGTTTTGAGCGGGGAGTGTTTTTTATATGCATGAGACCAGAGATAGCAAGAAAAGTATTTTGACCGGGATAGCAGAACGGCTGGCCGGTTTTTCTCCTGAAGAGATGGCAAAAAAGCAGGAAACCATTGAGAATAAACTATTGGAATTTGCCAACTTTCTGGAAGCAGAGCTTGCACTTCTTTATGTGCAGCGGGCCAGTGAAATGGCCACTGATAAAATTCTTCGGATCAGCCTTGCTGCAAGAAAGGGTATTATTTTACCATCCTTTTCTGAATCAAAGCATGCCATTTCATTGTTTCGGATTAATGATCTGGATACGGATTTGAGAAAGAGTTCTTCGGATCGTATGGAACCCAACCCGGATTCCTGCAAAAAAGTAGCTCTGGATCAAATTGATATTGCTGTGATTCCAGGGCTTGCCTTTGATGAAAAGGGAGGACGGATTGGATTTGGCGAGGGATTTTACAATCGATTGATTGCAAAACTGCCGGAGACCACCAGAAAAATTGCCATTGCCTTTGAAGAGCAGATTGTGGAGCATGTGCCCATGGATTCCAGAAAACATAATTTGGATATCATTATCACGGATCAGCGAACCATTTATAAAATTTAGTGGAGGCGCCCCTTATCCGGTGATGTTGGTTTAATTGAATCGGCTTGGTCATGACACCGGGGTTTGATCGCAATATGGGCCACTTTGGGGCGGGGGAGATGTGTCCCCTGAATCAGCGGAACGGGGGCGGGCTTTACTGCGACTGCGGATTCAAGGCCACATTAAACCTGGCAAGATTGTCAGGTTGCCCCATTACAATGACGGTGTCTCCGCATTCCATGCGGGTATCAAAGGAGGGGTTGAATATCATTTCACCGTCTTTTTTGCGAATGGCAATAATGATGAGGTCAAAATTCTGACGGATGCCGGAATCCTTGAGCATGATGTTGGCAAGGGGGGCATTTTCGGAAACGGTGGTCTCCTCAATCTGGATGGCCTTTTTTTTCCGGGATAATGCAATGTCCAGAAAACTGCTCACGCTGGGTCGTAACAGCTTGAGGCCCATGGATACTGCGCCGATGTCATAGGGTGATTCCACCCGATTGGCACCGGCGGCCAGCAGCTTGCTTTTTACATTGTTGCTGCCGGCCCGGGCCATGATGTGGATGCCGGGGTTGAGCTGACGTGCTGTTAATACCAGAAAAACATTATCCATATCCGTTGCCAGGGCGGCAATCAAATGTTTTGCCTTATGAATACCTGCCTTGATCAGCAGTCCTTCCTCCGAAGCGTCTCCATTGAGGTAAAGCACCCGGTCCTTGTCCATGGTGGGATTTAAGGATTCATCCTTTTCCAGCACCACAAGATTGGGCACATCCTCCCGCAGCTGATCACAGAGGATTCTGCCAATGCGGCCGTAACCGCAGATAATGTAATGGTTTTTGAGTTTGCTGATATTGGTGTCCAATTTTCTCCTCCCGAGGATGGATTTTATTTCTCCTTCAACCACAAACTGCATGATCACACCGGCCAGATATAAAAAATAACCCACGCCTGTAAAAATCAGAAAAATGGTGAAAATGCGACCGGCGGTGCTGATGCCGTTTACTTCGGAAAATCCCACGGTACTCAAGGTGATGGCGGTCATGTATGCGGCGTCAATAAAACTCCACTTCTCAATGGTCATATAACCAACGATGCCGATAATGACTATTACGGAAGAAAAGATAAATGCCAGGGTTATTTGCTGAACTTTTGTCATGGTTTGAATTTTATAACGGTTACCAAAATAAAAATCAATAGTCCATTTGATTCGTATGTTTTTATATGAACCATGCGTGAATAAGGGTTCTGCTTGACGGGTCACCGGAGGACTGATAATAACTCAATTTTTTCGATCTGATTTAGTATGGACCCAGGCAGTTATTGATCGCCGCCCTGTATCAGTTAAAAGCAGGGACGGGTAATCACATGGGCCAACTCCAAAAATTAAGACAGGAAGATGAGCATGAATACTGCGCATAGAAAATTTAAGATGCTCAGGCAGCAGATGGTGGAAAAACAGATCGTTGCCAGGGGGGTCACCGATGCCGCTGTCATCCGGGCCATGTCCACTGTTCCAAGGCATCTATTTGTTAATGAAGCCCTTGCAGACAGTGCCTATGGCGATTTTCCCCTGCCCATCGGGGAAGGACAGACCATTTCCCAGCCTTATATCATCTCCGAGATGACCCAGGCCCTTGAACTCAACGGGGATGATAGGGTCCTGGAGATCGGTACCGGTTCGGGATTCCAGGCGGCAATACTGGCCCAGATTGTTTTCCGGGTGTACACCATTGAACGTAATAGTACGCTGTTCATGCGCTCACGTAAACTGTTTGATCAATTGCGATACCATAATATTGTGACCCATTATGGGGACGGTACCCAGGGCTGGAAAGATGAAAGTCCCTTTGATGCGATCATCGTCACAGCAGGGGGGGAACAGATCCCACCGCCCCTGCTGGACCAGCTGGCCATGGGGGGAAGACTGATCATGCCCGTGGGGGGGCTGATGACTCAGGAACTGTTGCTGGCCACAAAACACAAACAGGGAATTTCCATAAATAACTTGGGTGGGTGTCGCTTTGTAAAGCTCATCGGTCAGCACGGATGGAAGGCATAAATATGTTGAAAAAAGCGTATGACTGGGTATTGGGGTGGGCAAAGCGGCCCGGCGGAGCCTGGGCTCTTTTTATTCTTGCTTTCTGTGAATCTTCTTTTTTTCCCATTCCCCCGGATGTGCTGCTCATTGCCCTTGCCGTGGGGGCGCCGAAAAAAGCCTGGCAATTTGCCCTGATCTGCAGCCTAGGTTCCCTTTTGGGGGGATGTCTGGGGTATGTTATCGGATGGCAGTTCATGGAAGTTGTGGGCAACGGCATAATTGCTTTTTATGGCCTGGCCGATAAGGCCGATTATATTGCATCTCTTTATCGAACATGGGATGCATGGGCGGTGGGCATTGCCGGTTTTACCCCTCTTCCCTATAAATTGTTCACCATTTCCGCCGGTGCCTTTGGGGTGAGCTTCCCCGTTTTCTTTATTTCCTCGGCCCTTTCAAGGAGTCTGAGATTTTTCCTGGTGGGGGGATTGATCGCCTTTTTCGGGCCGGGTATCCAGCAGTTCATCGAACGTTATTTTAATCTCATTGCCACAGTGTTTACCATTCTTTTGGTGGTGGGGTTTCTGGCCATTGGGTATCTGTTCTGATGGCCATCCGGGGGGAGACTAAAGGCCCATGAAACACCAGCTGGTATATCAGGAGGGCTTTCCCTTCGGGTTTAACCCTGCTGCCTGCAATACCTGCAACAGCCGATGCTGCCGGGGGAGGTCTGGAAATATATGGGTGACCTCCCGGGAGATGGCAGCCATCTGCCATTTTTCAGGAGCCAACATTATTGACGGGCTTGGAGAGTATTTCATTAAACGCCAGAATAGATTTTCCATAAGGGAAAAGAATCTGGCAGGGGAGTGGCATTGTATTTTTTTGGAGTCCGGGATAAAATGCGGTATTTATCCTGTGCGCCCCCTGCAGTGTCGTCAGTTTCCTTTCTGGCCCCATTTTAAACAAAATGTAGTTCATCCTGAAAAGGAATGCCCGGGTATTGTTGTTATTGAGCCTGCCCTGGTGCAAGGTACCAGTCCTTGATGAATTGTATGAAAAGCTTGGCAAGGGGAGATATGGTACGTTTTCCATGTGTTGTCATAAAAAAATGCCGGGTCAGGTCCACTCCTTCTATTTTTATGGCAAAAAGCCTTTGCTGCTGAAGTTCATCAGCCACGGCAATGGGGGATAGAATGGAGATGCCGGCATGGTTTAAAATTCCCTGAACCACGGCCGTTGTGTTGCCAAGGCGGGCAACAATGTTTAACTGGTCCGGATGGATGCCAACCCTTTTCATGCTTTGGGTGATGGCCTCCCAGGTGCCAGAGCCCTCTTCCCTTGCCAGAAAGGGTTCCCCTGGCAGTTGGGTATAATGGATACTTTTTTGTTCAGTCCAGGGATGGTCTGCAGGTACAATAAGGCGCATGTCATCCCCTGATAGTTTCTCCTGGTGAATCTGGGCTATGTTTGCCTTTGCCCCCACGATGCCTAGCTCCACCTCTCCGTTGACGACCTTTTCAATAATTTCAGCACTGTCCCTGGTCAGCACTGAAAGAGAAATGTCAGGATAGCGGGCATTGAAGGGTCCGATGACCCGGGGAATAATATACCCCGCCGGTATGGTGCTGCCACCCATGGTGATATGGCCTTTGGCATGCCCCAGGAAATGGGATATCCCGGCTTCTGTTTCAGCCTTGAGCTGGAGCATTTTAAGGGCATATCCATAAAGCAGTTCTCCGGCTTTTGTGGGGACAGCTTCCCTTCCCAACCGGTCAATGAGCTGGCATCCAAAATGGGTTTCCAAATCTTTAATGTGGCTGCTGACGGTGGGCTGGGAAAGAAATATGGCTTCTCCTGCCCGGGAAAAGCTTTTTTCCTTTACCACGCTGGTAAATACTTTCAGTTGCCACAGATCCATGGGTTCAAATCCTTGTTGAATTGAATTTTTCTTTCATTTTTACTTTCACCGGCCCTGGTGCCATGCCCGTGATATCACCCCCAAAGGCAGCCACTTCCTTGATGATGGAAGAGCTTGTGAAAATCCAGCGAAGCCCGGTCATGAGAAAAATGGTCTGAACATCCCGGTTGAGCCGTCGATTCATCAATGCCATCTGAAATTCATTCTCAAAATCTGATATGGCCCGCATGCCCCGGATAATGGCAACGGCATTCTGCTGTTTGGCATAATCCACAAGGAGTCCATCAAAGGCATCCACCTTGAGTCCCGGTTCGTTGGGAAGGCTTTTCTCGATCATTTCCACCCGTTCTTCCACGGAAAACAACGCTTTTTTATTGGGATTGTGCAATATGCCCACAATGACTTTGTCAAAGAGGTGCAAAGCCCGCTGTATGATATCCATGTGTCCGTTGGTCAGGGGATCAAAGGAGCCGGGGTAGATGGCGATTCTCTCAATTTTACTGCTCATAATGTGAAGTTCCTTGTAAACGCAAGGTTGGGATGCGATTCTGAGATTCACCTGCGGGAGGAATCAGATCAAGCCTCCGTAAAGGGGTATCCTGGTTAAGAGTCAAGGGGTCTCCGCCATGGATGGGGAGGGTGTTAAAAATGAAATCAGGGTTTTTCCATATTTCCTTTGATCGTGAATGTCAAGGCCTGTTATGGGATGGGGCAGTGCTACCTTAATGGAATGTTCGGCAATGATTATGCCGTCCCTGGCCAGGACCTGGTTAAGGATGCCGCTGTTCAAAGCGGTTTCAAGAAGGGGGGTGCCATAGGGGGGATCCATGAAAATAATGGTAAAAGGTTCCTTCTTGATGTGTTCCGGCAGGATGCCCCGGGACATGTCATGGCAGATAATGCAGGTCTTGTCATGGGCGCCACATCTATCTGCGTTTTTCTTAATAAGTTCACAGGCCTGGGGGGAAACATCCATGAAAGTAGTGTGACTTGCCCCGCGGCTTAATGCTTCAAGCCCCAGTGCCCCGGTGCCGGCAAACACATCAAGCACACGTGCCCCGGGAATTCTGCCCGCAATAATGCTAAAGACAGCTTCACGGACCCGGTCCGATGTGGGGCGAATACCCTGGGCTGTAACCGCTTCAAGCCGTCTGCCTTTATATTGTCCGGCGATGATTCTCATTTTATATCCTGTTTTTCTTCATTGTTTTCTTTAATGGCTTCCTTAAGATAGCCGGGATCAATGCCTGATCTTTTTGCAGCGGCGTCAATGTCGCCGTTTTCAAGGGAGAGTTTCTGCCTTAAAAATTCAATTTCAAATTGCCGGGTGGCTTCTTTGAGGGTTTCAATGGTGAACAGACCGGGCTTTCCCATGGCATCTGCACCGTTGTATGGTGCCGGAATATCCCCGGGGGTGATGATGTCTGCGGATACCATGATGTGGAGACGCTCCACCAGGTTTTTCAGCTCCCTCACATTGCCCGGCCAGTTATAATGATCCAATAGGGCCATGGCTTCCTTGTCAATGGTTTTTTCGGAATTACTGGAGTCCCTGGCGCATCCTGAAAGAAAGATTTTGGTGAGGATTGGAATATCTTCCTTTCTTTCCCGCAGGGGGGGGACATGGACGGGGACCACATTGAGCCGATAAAAAAGGTCTTCTCTGAAATGCCCTTTCTGGATTTCCGATGCCAGGTTTTTGTTTGATGCGGCAATGATTCTCACGTCGGTGTGGATGGTTCTGCCCCCTCCGATTCTCTGGAAGGTTTTGGTCTCAATGGTTCTAAGCATCATGGCCTGGGTGGCAAGGTTCATGTCGCCGATTTCATCCAGAAAAAGGGTTCCCCCCGAGGCCAGTTCAAATTTTCCTTTGTTTTTGGCAACGGCTTCGGGAAATGCCCCTTTTTCATGACCGAACAGCTCGCTGTTAATATTTTCTTCCGGGATGGCTGCACAATTCACAATAATGAAAGGACCCTCTGGGCGGGAACTGAAATGATGGATGGTTCTGGCCACCAGTTCTTTGCCAGTGCCGTTTTCTCCTGTGATGAGAATTGATGCATCCGATGGGGCAGCATTCATTATTTCCAGGTTCAGTGTCTTTATGGCTTTGCTGAATCCATTCACCGAATGTTTTTCAATGCTTTTTTTCCTCAGATATCGGTTTTCTTCTTCCAGTCGTCGGAAATTCAGGGCGTTGTTGATGGTCACTATGACCCGGTCAATGGATAGAGGTTTTTCAAGAAAATCAAAGGCCCCGGATTTTGTGGCATCCACTGCGGCCTCAATGGTGCCATGGCCCGTGATCATTATTACCGGAAGGTGGGGGTATTCTTTTTTGATTTCTTTCAGGGTTTCAATGCCGTCCATGCCGGGCATCCAGATGTCTAAAAGCACAATGTCCGGTGATTCTGTGTGGATCTTTTTCAATGCTTCATATCCATTAAATGCATGAAAGACTTCAAACCCATCATCGGAAAGAATGCCTTCAAGGGAATCGATGATGGATGCATTGTCATCAACGATTAATATTGCAGGAAACATGGTATCTCCTATGGGGATAAGGGGTTAAGGGTCGCAGGACCCTTGAATTGGTCGTTTAAACAGGGAGTTCAATGATAAATGTGGCACCTCTGGGCTTGTTATCCTGTACCCGAATCATTCCCCCGTGGTCTGAGATGATGGAGTTGACAATGGCAAGTCCCAACCCCATGCCTGATTTTTTGGTGGAAAAATAGGGCTCAAACAGCCTGGTCTTTTCTTCATCGGAAATTCCTTTACCGTTGTCAGACACCTCAATTCTTACCCGTTTTAAAATGGTATCCTGGGAGACATCTATGGAGATGGTGCCGTTTTTATGAATGGCCGACACGGCATTATCAATGAGATTTATAAAGGCCTGCTTGATCTGTTGACGATCCAGGTTCAGCAGGGGAAGATCCGGGGGAATGGAAAGTTGCAAAGAGACATGAGTCAGTCCTTCACTGTAAAGTGCCATGGTTTCTGTTATGATTTTTTTAAGACCGCAGGGTTTCATAAGGGTGTCTGGAAATCTGGCAAAGGTGGAAAATTCATTTACCAGGTTGCGAATGAGATCCACATGTTCCACAATCATTTCGGTGCACTGGTCAAACACGCTTTCATTGATCTGTTTTGAGTACTTGCGTTTCAGGCGCTGGGCCGACAGCTTTATGGGGGTCAGGGGGTTTTTTACCTCATGGGCGATACGCCTTGCCACCTCCCGCCAGGCCGCCATGCGCTGGGCTTTTTCAAGTTCGGTGAGATCATCAAATACCATAACCGCCCCCATGTGTTCCAGGTCCTCGTTGTGCAGGGCATTAAAATGGGCGGCAAAATGCCGGGGGCTTCCATTGATGGTTATGGACAAAGGAAAGGCAACGCTGGCAAGGGAGTGGGGAATCTGACGGCTGATTTTGTCCGCCAGTTCAAGGTGATCTCTTGTAAGGGTTTCCCTGAAATTTTTTCCCATAATCTGATTGGAGGAAATGCTTAACATGGCCTCGGCGGCTTTGTTGATGGTGGTGATGGTGCCTTGGGCATCAACGGAGATCACCCCTGCGGAAATGTTTTTTAAAACCACCTCCATGTACTGACGACTTTTTTCCATTTCCCTGTTCTGTTGTCTCATTTTTTTTTCTGATAGGGCAAGTTTTTCACGACCGGTGGCCAGTTCCCGGGTCATGGAATTAAAGGAGTTTATGAGGGTACCGATCTCATCGTCTGCAATAAAGTCAATTTGATAATTTAAATCCCCCCGGGTGACCCTTTCTGTGCCTTCTGCAAATTTCATCAGAGGAATGGTAATATATTTGGCAAGGTAAAAACCAAACCACACCGCACAGAACACCGCCAGTAGCGCCACAATGGAAAGGGCCATATAGTTGGACCACTGGATGGGTTTTTTCAGCATTTTAATTTGCCGGTAGGTTTCTGTTCCCTGGGAAATGGAGACAAGGTGTCGGGAGATTTCCCGGGGCAGCAGGGTGGTGGTCACCAGAAATCCCATGGTTTTTTCTGGAGCGGCATCCAGGGGAATCCGGGTGATGGTTCTGACTATTTCTCCGGCATTGATATTCTGGATTACGGATCGAGCCGTTTGATTTTCATGGAGATCCAAAAGCTCATTGCTGGTCAGTATGCCAAATGGCTGCTGGCTCAGCTCATGGGTGAGGGACATTGTGAGCCGTTTGGCATTCGGGGTATAAAGTTCCACCCCATGCAGGTTGAATGCCCGCTGGACCACCTGAATATAACGGGTGAGGTCCTGGAGGTTGTCCGGGGAGAGCAATTCCCGGGATTCGATGTGGTAAATGGCTCGCCTGGCAAAAAACAGGTTGCGGTTTTCTACAAAATCATAGAGCTCTCGTCCCAGGGTGAGGGCGTTTTCCAGGGTCTGCTCCACCGGAGCATCGAACCAGAAAGTGAGGCTTCGGGATATGAAATGAATGGAAAAGTAAAACAGCACAGTGGTGGGCAAAAGGGCCAGAGCCACAAACGCCATGACCAGTTTTGTTTTAAACCGGGTGCCGAACTGTTTGTTTTTCTTTTCGTAGTAGAGTTTTACAAGATTTCTGAATACCAGCAGAATCAGGGAGAGCAGCAGCAACAGGTTGGTGTTGATGAGAATAAAGACCAGAACGGCATTGGATATGGGAAACTGATCCCCAATATCGGTGATCCTTGTTTCTGCAAATGTCAAGATTCCCACAAGGAACAGGAGCATGAGCATAACAAGGCCCTCTTTCCTGAATCGGGACTTGCCCGGGGTGCTGTCCGTGGCAGGCGGTGGAGAAAATGTGTGGGGATTTGGCATGGAATCGGCCCGTCAGTATGTAAAATCCATGGTGTACCAGTCTGTCTCAAAATTCCAAAGGGACAGAAAAAAGAAAACATGGTGCAGGTACAGCGGCAGTTTTATTTTTTTCATTTCCGCTTTTATACGGATCTGATATTTCTTTCCGGGAATCACTTGATCAATGGGGATGATAATGAATCCATAGATGTCTGTCATCTGCTTTTCTGCGGCATCCAGGGTTTTAATCACAAGGGGGTCTTGTGACTTCCATGGCCTTGTCAGTGAAAAATTTTCCCTGATGGCATTGTATTTCAGGGTGTTGGATATTGTATGGGTGGCAATTTTTTTGTCAAACCAGCTTTCCCTGGCCCGGTACAACGAGATGTAAAAGGTAAATGTGGTGGGGATTCCGTTGAGAACCGCTTCATTTATTTTGGGGGTAAAGGCGTTTTCCACATTAAAGTAGACAACCAGATGATCCCGTGTGTTGGTGAGGGTGACATTGTCCAGAAATGCTTTTTCTGCCAGGGTGTTTGTGGCATAAAGCACTGTAATTAAAAAGAAGATCAGAGCAAACCCTGGAGAATGTCGGAGATGTCCGGGAAGTTTCATGGTTAATTAATCATTTCAACAGGACGGGTTTCCCAGGCATCCGTGGCGCCGAGAAACTTCCGGATAAATGCATGGTTCAGGGCATGACCGGATTTGTGGGTGACAATGTGGCCCTGGATGGGCATGCCAAGCAGGGAAAAATCACCGAGACAGTCAAGCAGTTTATGCCTGACAAATTCATCCGGGAAGCGGAGGCCGCCGTCATTTAAAATTTTGTCATGGTCAATGACCACGGCGTTATCAAGGCTGCCGCCGCGTCCCAGGCTGAACTGCTTAAGATAGATGAGATCCCTTGTGAATCCAAAGGTTCTGGCCGGGCTGATTTCTTTTTCAAATGACTGGGCCGAAAGGTGGAAGGTTCGCTTCTGGGTACCGATGAGGGGGGAGTCAAAGGTGATGGAGCAGGTGATGGTGAGCCCCCGGGCGGGGGTTACGGATACAAATTTGTCCTCCTGTATGATTTCCATGGGCCGGGTGGCAACAAAAAACCATCGGGGTTTGTCCTGGGATTTAAGCCCGGCCTGGATGAGCTTGTCTGTGAAAACAGCGGCACTGCCGTCCATGATGGGCATTTCGTATCCGTCTATTTCCACCAGGGCATTGTCAATGCCAAGACCGGAAAAAGTGGCCATGATATGCTCAATGGTGGATACAATGGCCCCTTCATTGCCCACCACCGTGGCAAGACTGGTATCCACCACCATTTTAAACAGGGCGGGAATATCCGGGGTTCCGGGCAGATCAACCCTTTTGAATCGTATGCCATGGTTTTCCGGAGCCGGATGAATGGTGATGGTGGCCTGTTTGCCGGAGTGGACTCCTATGCCTTTACAGGTGATTTTCCGGGCCAGGGTCTGTTGTGGGTAGTAATTGGTCATTTTATTGTAAATCAGGATCCATGGTGCATCCTGGACTTGCTCCTTTGCGTACAATGTTACTTTTGAATTCGATTGTGACTGACTTCCCCCATAGGTGGTGGATGTTATGATTAAGCCCCAAGTTTATATATAACCCACATGTCCTGCCGGACACAACGAAGATTGAAACTCTAATTATTCCAAATATCTGGTCTGAGTTTCATATGAAAAGCCCTGTAAGCTTCATATGAAAAGCCCTGTAAGAATAGATGACAAAAGGGCCTGTGATTAAAAATCCATCTTAAGAGTTGCTTATACCTGATTTCATTGATGAAGGCAAAATAATTGGCAAAATAATCTCCTTATGTTCTTATTTTAAAATGAATGTGTTATGGTTATTTTTAAATTTTTTTCGAAAGCCCCATTTTTGGAAAAATCAGTATTTGCGCTTGATATGAGCGCAGGCTTGTGCTGGATAGGGGAACAGGTAGGCTTGCGTTAGTGCTGTATCAGGGCGATCCTGATATGAATCAGCCTGAAAATAGTAAATATTTGGCTTGCTCATGTAAATGTTTGCAGGAAATGAAAGGAGGCGGTGTGCTTGCACGGATAAACTGCAGCGTTGTTTCCGGAGTAGATGCCTGTTTTGTCGAAGTGGAAGTGGACATTTCCTATGGGTTGCCGGTGTTTAATATTGTGGGGCTGCCGGAAACTTCCGTGCGGGAAAGTCGTGAACGGGTCAAGGCTGCGGTGAAAAACTCCGGTTATACCTTCCCCATGGATAGAATCACAGTAAACCTGGCACCGGCAGATATCCGCAAGGAGGGAACAGGATTTGATCTGCCTGTGGCCGTGGGCATCCTTGCAGCATCGGACATTATTTCCGCAGATTTCTGTGCCCGGTACAGCATGGTGGGAGAATTGTCCCTGGATGGAAGGGTTAAACCGGTGGCAGGGGTGATGGCTGCGGCTTTGTCCGCAAGGGAGAAAGGACTTCAGGGCATTCTTGTTCCCCGGGAGAACGGCAAGGAGGCTTCTGTAGTCCAGGGGCTTGAGATATTGCCCGTGGATAGCCTGACCCGGGCGGTTAATTTTTTTTCAGGCTTTGAAACCATTACTCCTTTAACCTGCGATTTGGCTGGTATCCTGGGGGAAATACATGGAGACGGAGGGCTTGATTTTTGCCATGTCATGGGGCAGAATCATGTGAAAAGAGCCCTGGAAATTGCGGCAACCGGAAGGCATAATCTTCTCATAATGTCAACTGTTTAACCCCCTTGAAATAATTTTGACTTTTATAATTATTTTAGGATGTTATCACGATCCTTTGGGGGAATCTAAAAAAAAATTATTTATGAATACAGCGAATCCAATGCTTTATTCATTGCAATATCAACCTCGGGATTAAAGGCGGCATGTGAAAGGCGGTATTCATCTATGCTTTGTTTATCAAAAATCCAGTCTCCCCGGCCATTGTCCGGATCTTGATACCCGATGATTTTCCCATCAAGGGCCAGCTCCATTAATTTCTTTTGACCGTACGCGGAATATTGGGCGGCATTTTTTATTTTCAGCCACCTCGGCTGTGCCATAATTCTTTTTGAGATTGCGTCGGCAAGAATTTCAATATCTTCAGTTTCCATCATGTCGTGTTCCCCCTTATGACTGGTTTATATCTTTGACAAGTTATATTCATCGCCTTTTCCTATGATAGAGTATCACGTATGCTTGCCCTTTTCCAAATTCTCCATCAGGGTTCTTTCTTAGATCAGGGATCTTTAGACCATCCATCTATAGGGTTCATGGCTTCCTTGATAGTGATGTTTTCTTCTCCTACCCTCACGCACAACGCAAACTCTTAGGGCTTGATGAATTTGAAGATGGACATCCTCTGGATATTTTAATTATATTTGGTAGCGTCTTCAATCTTTCAGTAAAAGCCCATCCAGACAGTCTGAAGAGTTACATGGTCATTTGGGGCTCATACAAATGCTTCTGAAAACCAATGAAGACATCCAATATTTCTGAAGCACTTCCCAGTTCTGTCATGGCATCCCCAATGGAATGGTATTTCAATTGAAGCAAGTCCGGCAGCTTTGCCTGATCCAGTTCTCCAACCCCTTGTGAAATATAATGTCCGAGCACAAATGAAAGGAATTCTTTTTGCGGGTCCGTGTACTTGTTAATAAAGCCGTTTTTATGGCCGTTAACACGCTCCTCACGGCTTATTGGGGGCAAAGCATAGGCTATGTATGCAAGTACATCAAAAAGGTCGCTATTCTCCGCATTTATCAACTGCTTAACTTCTTTTAGTTGATCTAAACCATAGCCCTTTTCTTCCAACCCTTTCAGTAAATTTTTCCGGGTATCGGGGTTACTCCATAATATTCTCAGTTCATCCTCATCTTTGAACAATTCTGGTAATTCGCCATACAGACCTTCAATAAATTGAGCTGCAGATATTGGTTGTCCATCCTGTCCCCAAAAGCTGGTGGCAGAAATATGTTGAATGGTCCGCGCCTTTCCATCTGCCAGTTTTATCTTTATGATGACTTTATTGTTACACACACAAGGGGTTTGTCCACATATAGGGCAGGTCTCCGGCTCTTTCACGCATTCGCAAGGGCTCTTGCCACATACCGGGCAAGGTTCCGGTGGATCAATCACACAAGTGCAAGGGGAATTGCCACACCGCTTGCATACTTCTGGTTCAAGGGGTTCTCCATCCCACTCTGGATCACTGAAAAATTCATATGCCCTGACAAAGTCATAAATGGTAAAATAATCCTTGCCATCAAATAGACGGGTGCCACGTCCAATAATTTGTTTAAACTCAATGATCGAGCTAATAGGGCGCATCAATACTATGTTGCGGATATTGCGGGCATCCACACCTGTTGAAAGTTTTTGTGAAGTTGTCAGGATCGTTGGAATTGTTTTTTCATTATCCTGAAAGACCCTCAACCACCGCTCCCCCTCCTCTCCATCATTTGCAGTGACTCGGATACAATAGTTGGTATCCTGGTTTTGTTTTTGTTTGTTGATCAGGTCCCGGATTAGAAGGGCATGTTCCTGGATGGAGCAGAACACTAATATTTTTTGAGTCTGGTCAATTCTGTCCATAAACAGCTTGACACGGTAGGCCTCCCTTTCTTCAGTTTCAATTGTCCGGTTAAATTCTTTTTCCCCGTATAATTTACCCTGTTCCACTTCTCCCTGAACAATACTGTCATCGGAAGTGTATCTGTAATCATCAATGGTTGTGGCTATTTGATTTACTTTGAATGGGCTTAGAAATCCATCATTGATACCTTCTTTCAGTGAGTAAATATAAACAGGCTCACCGAAATATGCATAGGTATCAACATTGCCTTTTCGTTTGGGTGTTGCAGTTAAGCCCAGTTGAATCGCTGGTGAGAAGTATTCCAAGATACCCCGCCAGTTGCCTTTATTAGAAAACGTTAATAATGGGATTGCCGAAATATTCTGATTTTAATAATGAGAAATTTTATTTGGAAATCCAATGTTAAATGAATTCTCTTTTTGAATTTTAATCAAATAACTTCGATATGCGGGATGAATTTCCCAAGCAATTTTCTGCATATCATTCCACCTTGCCATTGAAACTAAATCGGGATCGTCATCAACAGTAATATGCCTATAACCGTCTTTCATCCTTTCATCTGATATTCTAGCATTTAGAAAACCAACCTCATGTAAAAATTGCCATAGTAAAAAAATATCAGCTTTCTTTTCAGAATTTAAAGTCTTGCCAAATAAGGTTAAAGAGAATCTATTCGGCATTTTTTTTAAATATTCATAAGCTGAGTCTGGCTTTAGAGTGAATGAACCGGCATCATAATTAATTGATGCGAACGACCTTACTATCTCTTTTATTGCTGGGCACTCCTCATCTACTTCACGTTTTAAATCATCGACTCGTTGTTCTGAGTAAGTGTTAAATATAGCAGTTGCATTATTCGACTTTATTTTACCCCATTTTTTTTTTATTGCATCTTTTGCCAACATCGAAACCAATTGGATACCATCTCTCGGTCTTTCCCTTGAGCTTTTAACAATGAAATCCACCCAATATCTTTTAATATTCTCGGTACTAGGTATCGTTACTCGTCGTTCATCAAAAAAAGGGCCATATGGTTCTTGGTAAATTTCACCTTTATATTCATTGCAAGCTAATTTTATACGCTTTTCAATTATTTTTCTTACAGCATCTTCATCAGGGTTCAGCAGATGAATAAACGTTCTGAAATGATCCACTTGATCCCGCTGTCCGGCTTCGTTCCTACCAAGCCGTTTCCAAATTTCATTTCTCAATGTTATTATACATTTGATATTGTCACATTCTTCCATAATAGAACGAGTCGCTAATAAAAATGCCCAAATTCGGTTAAGTTGATTAGAATTGTCAGGTGGTGCAAGTTGATCCGTATCATCAATCAGGAGATAAAAAAATCTTTGAGATCCAGACAAAGTGGATTTAACCGCAGTTTTGATTTTTTGATCACTTATGCCATGAGTTGATGCTGCAATTTTTTTAAAGTCTACGTTTGAGATAGTTTGGCCGATCGGGGCCAATATCCTTAGAATTTTTTGAACAGTGTCGTCATTTTTATATCCTTCTTTTTGGGCTAATGAGAAGAGTTCTTTATCAGTATCTTTTATAATTAAACCTTCTATATCCTTACCGAGCTGGACGCCAATGGCTTTAAGAATGGCTTTTTCGGCAACCCTAGTTAAATAGCCCAATGAAGTGTCGTTAGTATCATTGATTTCTAAATGGATATCTTTTGGCCTCAACATTAGAGCAGGAGCACCTCCATCAGCCATTTGTGATTTAAAAAATCTTAAAAATGCTGATTTCCCGCTTCCTTTTTTACCTATAAGTAGACGAGGACTTGCTGGTTGTAGAGTAATTATGCTTAAATAATCTTCATGGGGAACAAATGCTTTGTCTAAAAACGATGATTCGGTTTCTGCGGTTCCTGATCCAAAATATTTCGATAGAACATTAAGACCACTCATTTTATCTCCATTTAAAATTAGAATTGATAATCGACCATACTAATATGAATTCGTTTTGGTAGTCCTGCATTTATTATGATGATTTTAATTTAAAACTCTCAATCGGCACCATATTCCCGATGCTTGACGTAGATTTATAGAAAAGGCATCATCATCTCGTTGCACCACTACCTTCGTTTTTATTAAAAAAGAAAAGCCAAATGAACATTCCAGCTAATATTTAAAATCAAACTTTATTGGAGATAAACCCTCATTCAAATTGGCAAGACATTACCATTCCACGCTTTCAGTTTCTTTTACTTCCACTCTTTTCTCAATATCATCATCAAGAATTGTCATAAAATCCAAACCGGTCAGGGCTTCAACCCTGTCAATGGATGTCAGGAAATGGCTTAAATCCCGCTCAGATTTCGGTAATATGTTAGGTATAAGGAATGCCAGGGTGTCTACCCCGTTTACGCCGCCATCTTCTCTAATCACAATTTTAAACAATGCATCAGGAATGGCCGCCTTTGTTTCTCCATCTTGTCCGAGCCACATGGCCGGAGACTTGCCGAAAAATACAGGGCCGCATATTACCCATACCTGACCAAACTTGTCCGCCCAATCATTACATTGTTGTTCAAGGGTCTTCCAGATCCCGTTGTTCTGCCATTGAAGTTGAGGCACTGCATTTAAAACAGTATGGGTGTTGTAAGCGGCATCAGCACTTATTCTTTCCGCTGTGTCTTTGGGGCACATATGGCCCCGGACAAACCGGTAATCTGTTTTAACCTCTTTAATTTCGCTCACCCCGGACACTGCATATGTTTGGTCATCCGGTGCCACCCCTTCGTTGTGCAAAGCTTCATCTGTCATCCATTTGGGGCGTTTTTCAAGGTGGTGTTCAGTGGTAACCCTTTTAATTTCAAAGGCCACCCATTCCGGGATACCCCATTTATCAGGGTCCCCGTCTTTATCATTATTGTCAGCGCTATCAAATGAAGTTGTATAAGCTGCAAATTGAAAAATTTTATCTTGAGGAAGGGTTTGCCATTTATCATGGTTGTATGCGGGGTCAAGGACAATGGGCTGAAGGCCGGATGCCATAAGGACTGCTGGGAAAAGGAAGAGTAAAAAAAATAATACTGGAATCAGGATTTTGATATATTTCATAAAAAATGCCCCTTGAAAAACGCTTGGTTTTAATCTTGGGGCATTATAGTATCAGCTGTTTCAATTTCTGAAAAGGTCTTTTGAGCGGTAGGGAATTTAATTTGAAATCTCAGCTTTGTTTTTATTTAACCAGTTGTGCAGGTTGGGCAATGAACATCCATATTTTTTGGCAACGAATGTCTTGGTTGACCCATTATTAAGAAGGGCAATGATTTCTTCTTTAAAGGGGTCCAGCTTTGATTTCCCGGGGCCTTTGGGTCTTCCGAGTATAACCCCTGCCGCCTTCCTTGCCTTTAGTGCTTCCTTAGTTCTGGAGCTTATCAGGTCCCTTTCAATTTCTGCCGCCATACTGAAGCACATGGCAATCAGTTTGCTTTGAATGGTGCCGTTGAGTTCCCAGTTGCCTTTAATTGCATAAATGCTGATTTCCTTTTCTTTGGCCACTGAAAGAATTTCCATAATTTCAAGCATTGACCGACCAAGGCGGGAAAGCTCGGGGACAATTAAACGGTCGCCCTCTCCAAGCTCATCAATAATTTTCTGAATCTTCCGCTTTTTCCAGCTTATTTTACCGGAGACTTTTTCTTCAACAAATTCAACATGGCCAAATTTTTTGTCATTGGCAAAGGTTAAGATGTCCGCTTTGTTTTTGTCCGTATCTTGGTTAGCAGTTGAGACCCTCAAATAAGCAACCGTTTTAGGCATGTTTTGATCCCCAATTTGGAAAGTTAAAAGAAAACCTAAAATACATGCTTATTATTTATGATTTTATTAAATGAAAGTCAATGGTTTTTATCTAATTTTTTATAAAGTAAAAACGTTCATTTTTATATTAATATTTTGTGGTGAACATAAAGCCTAATTCATGCTCATGTTGAGTCCCTGGTTAAGTAAAACTCTGGAGTTCAACATGCCCTTAACGCCTTAACTGTTTCATTTTATAAATTAACCCATTGTTTCCATAAACTTCTAATAACTTATTACGCCCGAACATATAATATTCCCCATGTTCATTGTCTTTTTCTTTAAAATAATAGGGTCCGGTAAACAATATCTCATTCTTTGACATGCTTCCATCATTATACATTGTTTCTTTTATTAATTTTCCATCGCTATATTCAAAACTGGTTACACCTCTATATTGACACAAATAACTCCTTTCACCTGAACACATCCAAAGCCCTCCCAACAACAGGTCTATTTGATTTTGTATTTGTTTTTCTTTTGTTACTTTTGGAGGGGCTATTCTTTTTGTTATTTGAGGGGTTATTTTATTTTCTTTTTTAGGTGGCAAAGGTTGCTCATTTAGCGGTTTATCAAGATTTTCAAATTTTGATCCAACGGGCGGTTGATCCCCAAAATGAAGAATCCCGTTTGTATCTCTCCATTTATAAATGTCTGCATGAGCCGCCGAAGTTACAACAAATAGAAGCCAAACTATGAAAATCAATCTCCGCACTGTTTGTCTCTCCTCTCTGGAAAATCATTTATTTCGTTGGTTACACTTCCTTTAGTAGACACTCGACCCCAAATATGACCCCTTGAAAGAAAACCCCTGTTAACAATATAGATAAACCGAGGCGTGATATTAAATCATTCCGTTTGAATTTTTTATAAAGATCTGGTGTCCACTCCTTGGCCGGTAGCAATGTATGAACATCATCAGCGTTTATTACTTTGGGAAAGCCATAAATAATCAGTATTGCGCCTCCTATGATGTAACAGACAATAATACAGCAGTAGAAAAGCCAAATTACAGAATGCATTAGCACCTCTTTAAAAGGGTTCGGCATTGTATCAAACTGAAAAGCTATCTTTTCATATGGCGATAAAATTAATGTGTCAAGGAATATATAGAATGTAACTTGAATGGCTGGAGAGAAATATCTATAATGTGGTAAAAATTTGATGAAGGGACCTGGTTATAAATCCTCTCTATTTATAGCAATTGAACTTTCTGCGTTTTTCAACCGAATCTAAATAATTAAGACATTCGTCTTCAGCGTTTCTGATCCTGTGTTGGCATTTTCTATGTGCTCAACCACTTTCATCAACGATGATCCGAGCGGAACGCAGCTCCTGGCCAGGCCACACAAAAAATGTGGCCAAATTCTCCATTGCGCTCTCAATGTGCTATTAATTGAAAATATTTTACAGAGGGTTTCTTTTTGAACAATGTTCATATTTTTTCATGGTTGTTGTGTTGTGGCCGGATCATTCCCGGGTCAATACTCCACATCGGGATCTATAATGCAAGGCCTGAAAAAGCCTATTTTAAGGACTTGTGATGTTTCCACTATCCTTTCCCCTATGATCCAGTCAACGTCGCCCTCCCAGGGCCTTATGGGCATCTTGGTGACAGCATTATAAGTTCCCTTAACATGCCTTTCAAACGCCGCCTGTACTTCGTCATCGGGTCCGCCCTTTATCCCTTCCCATTGGCCATTTCTGATAATGCACCGGCCCATACGGATACCAGTTACTGATTCAATAATAATCATATCACGCCCCACATAACCTCAACAATAAACATGAAAAAAATCATCATGGCCATAAACATCACCTTCCATGGACTTAACAAAAAAGGGACAACCGGTTTTAACCGGGCTGTCCCTTTTTAAAACAAGGCCTTTTTTGTTTTACATAATGAATCCCCCAAAATCCCTTCTAAACACTTGCAAGGCCCTTTCCCGGCTACCCTTATCCTTTCCATCGGTTTGCAGGTACCTTTCCCATGTGTCATTGTTCATAACCAATTCTGGGTGTTTTTCAGGGCTGTATAGTTCAACCTTTACAAGTCCGTACCCCTTCGCATCAACTTCCCAATGGTCTTTGGCCCACTTAATTTTTCCCTCAACCAAATGCAAGGGATGGCCACCAAAATTTTCACACCAACCAACATCAAAAAAACAAACCCTGTTTTAACCCTGAATACCTCAACTGCCAGTCTTTCCATGCCTGTTTCTGTGTAATTGACCACAAGATTCTGATTTTTTATTTCTTCAAACATATTCATTTTATTTTTCCTTTTGTGTTTTTGACTGGATCAGATGGGTGGAAGTTGGGCTATAGATTCTGAGCCTATAACCGATCAAAATTTTTAAGATTTCATTCACTATAGGATGACCGGTTAAAGGATCATAATTTTTATTAGTCATTGTCAAGGGCATCTTTCAGGTTGCCGAAAGATTTTTCCGCAGGTTTGTCTTGTGAAATAAAATTCCAGCCATCACTTGTTTTCCATACAATCCTATCATTTGCTATAAAAATAATGGGGGTGACCGGAGGAGTTGAAATATTTCCATCCATAGACATGACAGAAAATCCTTTGTTTTGTGCGTATTCTGCCAGTTTAAGGTCTTCTCTTTCCACGGCATTACTATCCCAGTTGATGTTTTTAATTTCAATCATTTTTGTTTTTCCTTTTGCCTTGCTCGGCGGATGGCTTCTGCATTAAACAATTCTGATATTTTTTGTATATTCCAAGACGTCCTATCCCGTTCCGTTTTAACCCCAAGAGTCTCAAGTTCTTTCGCTATTTGTTTTAATGTCATGCTTCCATTTCCGTCTTTGTAATTATCATAGATGAATTTATACAGAAATTGCCAGTATTCATTGGTTATTGCCTTTAAGTTCATTTCTGAGGGTTTTTTTGTGTAAGCTGAAGACGTTGTTGTTTCTTCATTAGAAAGATCTTGTTCATTTTGGGAAGGTTCTTTCTCTTCATTTGAGAACAGAGAATTTATATTTGGTAATGCTTTTTCAATGATTTCTGCAATGGATAATGGACTTCCCTCTTTCTCACAGCTGGCCTTTTTCAGTCTTTCAAATTCTTCATATACTTCAATGGGTAATTTAATGGATAATTTTTTATGTGTAGGTTTTTTCAACTTCTTTTTAGGCGTTTTTTCAGTAGTAGGGGCGCTTTCCATACCTTCCAGCATGGCCTTTGCTGCTTCTTTATCTGTTTTGGCTAAGTTGGCTACTTCGATTAACTCCTTTTTACTTATTTTGGCATGGCCTGAAAGAAGTTCCTTTTTTTTGGCTTCGAAATTAGTCGTCAGGTCTGCAACTATATCAACGGCTTCGGAATATTTTGCATTTCGTCTGACGGTTATTCCGGCAACACCATTTTTCTTTGCCAATGAATCAGCCGTTGATTTCAAGTGATCATTTTGATCACTTGATTTTGCATCATCACTTTTCCGGTCTCCACCATGCATTTTTTTTTCAAGCTCGTACTGTTTTCCAATTATATAGCTTTTTCGTTCTTTGGTGAGATTGCGACGTCCTAACTGATTATTATAAACCCATTTTTTAGCTTGATCCCTATTTAAGAAGGCTAAATGTGTGTACTTAAGTTCAATGTCGTTTTTTTGGCATATTTCGAACCTGTTATGACCATCAAGAAGTATGTTTTCTTCCTTCCATATGATTAATGGGTGGCGTAACCCTTCTTCCTTAATGCTTGCCTCAAGTGTTTTGTATTCCTCAGTTGTAAGCGGATCAATCAAGTCTCTAAATTCATTATCAATAGTTGGTTCCATAATTCACCTCATTATATTTCATATATATGTGGTATGTGTTTTTTACTGCATGTAAGAACTGTAAAAAAAATTCATTTTTCCCGTTCTTTTTAGAGAGTTAAAAAACTCTTGGAATGATCTTCATGCAGCCATTTTTTAGTGACTCCGAAAACTCCATGAATGAGTTTCATCCAGTCCTTTTTATTTCATGCATAAACCGAAAAATTTTATGCTAAATTCAAGCTGCTTTGCTCGCACTCACTTTCTTATGCTCAAGATTCTTGATTTCGGCATTGATCTTATCTAACCGCTTCTGAATGTGTGTTAAAGTTCTTTCCTTGTCCATTATTCGGTCAAGCAATTCATCCTCATTCTTCACGCCGTATTCACGCTTGAGTTTTGCCTTTGTTTCTTTTTCCAGTTTTTTTAAAACCCACTTTAGTTTTGCCCGTATCCACTCCGACAAAACTTCTTGTATATGAGGTTGATCAATAAATTTACGAATGTCCTTCATGTCCTTTGCTTTAAAAAATGGCCCCCTGAAAGTAATCTCAATTTTATAGAGGTCAGCCTCCCGGTTACCAGCTCTCTTTTCTTCTTTGGCTGTGACGTTATAACTCTTGATCCATATTTGAGAGGACTTTCCGCCCAATAGATAGGATGTTGTTGCGTAATGGTTTCCATTAGAGTCGCCTTTGTCATGGCGTTTGAGATCATCCAAAATGATTTTTCCAATTTTTCCATCCAAAAGAATGTTGTGCTCATATTCCTTCACAGACCATTTACTATAAAGATGATATCTCAGTGCTTCCATTATCCCCCTGGCACTGGTTGCTTTTCCGGTGTAACTGAGAATACCCTTATCACAGAGATTTTTCATTTGTTCCAAGGAAAGCCTGTATCTTGAAAGTAAGGTTTCCGGCAGACAGGTGAGGTTGAGGTAAACGTAATTTCTTTTGGAAATCATCTTTATGCCGTTTGAGAGTTTGACAGCCTTTTCATATATTGGATGGAACAATTTTTGTCTGGTGGGGTGGGATTTTTCATATTCCTCTTTACTGATGAAATGGGGATCAGCCGACCAATCCTCCCTTATGCTTTTCAAGATGTCAGCTATTGATGTGGTTTTGGAATAATATCTTTTCATGGAGTTGTAAAAATCTTTTACCACTTCCTCTGGATATCCGAGCAAATCTTTGGTGAAATAATTAACCACGACCTTGTCACCATTTTTATCCCGGTTATCTTCCACACAGCCCTGACATTTCCATCCTTCTTTGAGATTTAATGGCGGGACATACCCACTTTCTCCAGGTTTCATGGTCGGTTGTTTAATGGCTAAAAGAGTAAGTTTGTCATCATGATTGTATACGTTTAGATTGTCTAAAGCCTCTTTTTCCTTATATAATTGACTCAGCATGGGTTTTCCTAATAAAAATCAAATAATTCAGTTAGTTAAAAAAGAAAGGTGTTAGTTTATACCCCTTTGTTAAGTAAACAGAGATTATTTTTTCCCTTTGGCCTCTTTATAAATTCTTGAAAGGGTACCGGCGTGCCATGTTGAATACCCCTTGAAGGTTTTGATCTTCCGGGTTTCTAACACTTCTTTGACTTCTGCCCATTTAAGGCCTTTATCCCGCAGTTCAATAATTTGAGAGGTAGTTTCAATCATGCGTTTTTTTTCAGGATGAGGATTGAAAAGAACCTTTTTGAATTTGGGTTGAAAAGAGTCAGGCTTTTGAAGCATTTTATTTATTCTTTTAGCTAAACTATCACTGACATCCATGGGGCCACTTCCAAAGGATGTGGGACTGATTGATTTTTTGTCGATTTGTTTTCCTATCGTTAAAAAGTTCCCCTTCATTTTGTAGCCATCTCCAATTCGCAAGTATTTCTCATTTAATTCTGAAGAGATTCCATATCCTTCCATAGGGTCATATCCGATTGCTTTGAAGGCCCCTGATTTAAAAAAGACATGAAATTCACGTTGCTCTTTCCCTGTGTGCAGTGAATCATAGTTTCGGAGTTCTTCACGCAGAGTCTTTAATTTTGTTTTTGCGTCTTTAACCTGATCGGGGGGGAATGAGTCATCGAATTCAAGCATGATTGCTTCAATTGAGGAAATCTGGTCTTTAATCTCTTCCTTCATTGTGGTGATATATTCTGGCTTGAAATTTTTAAAAGATAGAGTTTTTTCTCGCATACCTTCAGGAAATACTTTGATTTCCTTAACAAGCTCACGGATGGCCGATCTCAGTTTAAAACGTAATAGAATTAACTCCTCACCAGATTTTGTGGTTAACTGGTGAAAAAGTTTTTGTATGGTCTCTAAGTGCCCTTTGTCCGTGGCTCCTTGGTTTTCCAATGTGCTGAGTTTGGATTTTAATATTTTCTTGTTTTGCTGTAATTGTGTTCTTTCTTCATATGCTTGTGCCTGTTGTGCCACCATGTCCTTTATTTGATCAGGGTTGGTTGCCACATCAAGCCGAATATTTAAGCTATTAATTTTTGTTTCGACTGCGTCTATTTGCCCATTAATGCTTTCAATTTTATCCTTATGTTGCTTGATTTTTTTGGCTCTTACATTATCAGCGTCAACAATGAGGTCTTCAACATTGAGCTCGTTGCACAATCTGAGAAAGGCCTCTTCAAACTCATGGTGAGGAAAAGAAACGTATTTGCATCCAACGCCTCGTCTGCCAGAGTCACACACAAAAGATTTATCACTTTGTAGAGCCCCTTTATTGACAAACGACATTGATGAGCCGCAATAACCGCATTTGGCTACATGAGAGAAAAGATTTGATATTTTCCCCGTTTTGCCGCCTCGACCAGTATTCGCCTTTAATCTTTCTTGAACCCTATAAAACAGTTCTTCTGAAACGATCGGTGGGAAATAGCCTGTGATTGGGTCCCCGTCCGGGATGCTTTTTTTCATGCCTTTAATGTCTGCTCTGGGTTTTTTTCTTTCAATTAATTTGTGCGGTTGAAATTCGCCCAGCACTGCCCTGTTGTGTAAGATTTTGTATATGTATGATTTTCGCCAACCTTGTGTATTTTTTAATATATTTGGCTGCCAAGTGGGTATTTTTTGCTTGTTTATACTGCGGGTTATTGAAAACATCCCAATTCCTTCTGCGGACATTTCAAAAATTTCTTTGACAAGTTTGCATCGTTCGGGGATTTCTTCATAAACCATGATCTCTTTATTAAGGTTGACCCATGCCGGGGCCTTTGAGGTCATGGGTGTTTTATCCTTTGAAGCCTTCAATTTTTTATTTTGCCACGCTTCTGATAACCTTTCCGATTTATGGGAGCTTTCAGAGTTGGCTCTTATCATTTCGAGCATTGAGCTCAAAATGCTCATAGGATTTTTTGTGAGCTCTTCCTTTGAATATGTTGATCTTATTGAGCCTGTAGTCTCAATAGTGATGTCTTTATTGATAATTGTTTGGAAAGGGGTAAAGGCTTCAAGTGGGTCTTGGCGGGATAGCCTGTCAAGTGATTCTATGAGTAAGAAAGAACCCCTTGGAATTTTATTTTGTTCAACGGATTTTAAAAACTCTCCAAATTTTCCATATTTTTTATGTGCACCTGAAAAACCTGATAAGCCGTCGTCGACTAAGATATAAGAATCATTGATTGTTAAATTCTTTTCTTTTGCAAAGGACTTTGCTAAACTCAATTGTCGACGGAGGCTATCGCCGTTCTCTTGTTCTTGGGTTGAAAACCGAATGTAAACGTAGCAGTGAGGCTCATGTGGTATTTTTTCTGGCATGTTTAATATCTCCCTTGAAAGTTATAGATTGTCTAAAAGAACATCTTTTAGCTGTCAAGGGTTATATATACTATAACATGCTCATGACCGGGCCCCCTGGTTCCGGAAAAAGCATGATGGCCAAACGCCTTCCTTCCATTCTGCCTGGCCTGAGTTATGACGAGGCCATGGAAACCACCCGGATTTATTCCGCGGCCGGGCTTCTTCGGGAGAACAGGCCTTTTGTGAGCACCCGGCCCTTTCGTTCTCCCCATCATACCATCTCTGCCCCGGGGCTTGTGGGGGGCGGACTTCGCCCCCAGCCCGGAGAGGTAACCCTGGCGCACAATGGAGTACTTTTTCTGGATGAACTTCCGGAATTCAGGCGTAATGTGCTGGAGGTGCTGCGCCAGCCCATGGAGGACGGCAGTGTGACCATTTCCCGGGCCGGAAATCATCTGAATTTTCCGGCGGAATTTATGCTCGTTGCCGCCATGAACCCATGCCCTTGCGGCTATGATGGGGATGCCCGGCGGGAATGTGTATGTACCCATTCTCAGATACAAAGATACCGCTCCAGAATTTCAGGCCCCCTGCTTGACAGGATCGACATTCACATCAATGTTCCTGCCGTGCCCTACCAGGAGCTTTCAAACAAAACGCTGCCCGAAACATCTTCGGTGATTCGGGAACGAGTCGAAGCTGCAAGAAAGATTCAATTGCTTAGATTCTCCGGGGAAAACATTTTCTGCAATGCTGCCATGGGTTCCCGGCATATTAAATCGTTTTGTCTCCTGGATGACAATGCCGCTGGCCTGCTTGAAAAGGCAATAAATCAATTGGGATTTTCTGCCAGGGCATATGGCCGTATCCTTAAGATAGCCAGAACCATCGCGGACCTTCACCCGTCCCGAGAGATCCGCCAGCAGCATATTGCCGAGGCAATTCAGTATAGAACTCTGGATAGAAACAACGGCTCTTGAGCCATCCCCTGGAAAAACGATAAATTTTGGATAAATACACCTATGATAAAAAAAGATGTGTTCAACGGTGATGTAAAGGCCCAGCTCAAAGCAGCTGCAAATGATCGGCTTCACCGTTTCATGATGGCCGACGGAATGATAAGAGGGGCCGTGGTCAACGGCACCCGGATGGTCAAAGAGATGCAGGCCAACCATGAGCTTGGGGGCCTGGAGACCCTGGTACTGGGACAGGCTTATATTGCGGCGGCCTTGCTCACGGCCAATCTTAAATCCAAGGACCGGATCAGTATCCATATCCAGTGTTCCGGCCCAGTGAAGGGACTGGATGTGGAGTCCAACGTATTTGGTGAGGTGCGGGGCTGCCTGAAAAACAACGTTTTTCCCCTGGAGGATCTTTCTGCCGATGCCGGAATTTCCGCACTTTTTGGCGCCGGCTTTCTTACGGTGACCAAATACCTTGAAGACGCCGGAAAGCCATATTCCGGGCAGGTGATGATGGAGTTTGGCACTCTGGCCCAGGATCTGGCTAATTATTTCCTCCAGTCAGAACAGACCCCCACCGCTTTTAACCTCAGCGTACACTTTGATTCCAAGGGTATGATGACCGGTGCCGGTGGTCTTTTTCTTCAGGCCATGCCCGGTGCCGGAGATACAGTGATTGCCGAAGTTGAAAGTGTGGTGTCGGGCCTGCCATCCCTGGGAGAGGCCTTTGCCGACGGTGCGGATGTACAGAAACTGATAATGGGGCATTTTGAAAATATGATGCCCATCTTTCTTGGCAATCATCGGGTGGAATTCTTTTGCCGGTGCACAGAGGATCGCATGCGGGGCTATCTTTCCCGGCTTCCGGCCAAGGATATTGATGATATCCTTGAAAATGGACCCTTTCCACTGGAAATACGATGTCATAACTGCAATACTACCTATGAGTTCAATCGTTCTGATGTTTTGGAGTTTCGGCGGTGAGGATTGCCGTCATTTCTGATGTGCACAGCAATTATAATGCCCTTTGTCGTGTGCTGGAAGACATGGAAAAAAACCATGTTGACCGTATTGTTTCCCTGGGAGACAATATCGGATACGGTCCCGATCCCTGCGGAGTGATAGCTTTGTTGCAAGACAAGGGGATTTCATCCACTCTGGGAAACCATGAACTGGCCCTGCTGGATCTGGATTATCGACAGCGATTCCGGGGGGTGGCGCTTAAGGCCATCCAGCAAACACAAGCCCTGTTGTCCCGGGGGGATGTTGATTTCATTACCAGCCTGCCTTTTTTTCTGGTTGAAAGGGGCGCTCGGTTTGTACATGGACTTCCCCCGGATTCTGTCATGGGGTATCTGTCCCGGACATCGGATCAACGTCTGGCTCGAATCATGGCATTGCTTGACCAGGAAATTTCCTTTGTGGGGCACACACATCTTTTGGGAATTGTGGAAATGAAAAACACTGTCATCACCCGATTTTACATGGGAAAAAAAATTCTATTCCTTGACAAAGCGTGCAGATATATTATCAATGCAGGGAGCGTCGGTCAGTCCAGGGATGAAGATGACCGTGCAAAATACATCATCTGGGATGGTGGGCAAGGCTGTATTGAACCGAGATATGTAAGGGCTTAACTGCACCTTTGGCCACCATTAATTTTGAGGAGTCTATTATGTGTAATAGTTGCAGCGACCACAGCCATGACCATCACCACCACCATCATCATCCTGAAATTGTGCAGATCATGCCGGCCCAGCAGCCCCTTTATGCCGTGTATCAGGGAGATGTGCCTTCTTTGTATGCCGTGGAAACCGGTGCTGGGGGGATTTGTTTAATACCTGTCCTTTTTATGGGGCTGATCCGGCATGGAGAAAAGACCATGGTAGAAGGCTTTTTTGCCTCCAGCTCTGTTCAATCATGTGAAGATATTGAGGGGTTCAGGGGGTATGCCTCCTCCCTTGCCCATGCTGAAAAAATGTATGGTAGTGCATAGTCAAGACTAAGACTTAGGATTGCACATACCGCAGATCATTACCGCATTTGAGTATTTACTAAAAAATCGTTGAGGAAGTAAACAATATGCATAAGCTTTTGAGTGAAAAAACCGATGAGGCGGTGCTGCTCCTGGGCAATGAAGCCATTGCCCGGGGGGCTGTTGAGGCCGGGGTGGGTTTTGCCACCACCTATCCTGGCACCCCTTCATCCGAATTGTCGCTGAATTTGTTCCAGATTTCCCGGGAAACAGATCTCTACTTTGAATACAGCACCAATGAAAAAGTGGCCCTGGAAGTTGCGGCAGCTGCTGCCAATTCAGGGGTTAGAACCATGTGTATGATGAAGCATGTGGGGCTTAATGTGGCGGCGGATCCCCTGGTGACTCTGGCGTATATCGGCGTCACCGCAGGCCTAGTAATACTCACCGCCGATGATCCAGCCATGTTTTCCAGCCAGAATGAACAGGATAATCGCTATTACGGCAAGCTTGCTGGTCTCCCGGTTCTGGAACCTTCTTCCGTGGAGGAGGCAAAGGAAATGACCCGGGCAGCCTTTGAGCTGTCTGAAGCCCTTGGAGAACCGGTGCTGCTTCGCACCACCACGCGCATCAATCATTCCAGCGCCTTTGTTACCTTTAAAGATATGAAAAAAACCGTGCCCACCGGTACATTTATACCCAACCCCATGGGATATGTCACGGTGCCTGCGGTGTCCAGAAAACTCCATGTAAAACTGCTGGAGAATCTGCAAAAGGCAGCGGCGCTTTCCGATACGTCTGACTACAATTTTATCACTGGGGAAGGTCGCCTTGGGGTGATCTGTAATGGTGTGAGCTATCTTTATGCCAGTGATGCTGTCAGGGATCTGGGTCTTGAAGACCAGGTGAAAATATTGCGAATAGGTTTTTCCAATCCCATGCCGGCAACGAAGATCAAGGATTTTATCAAAGACTGCCATAAGGTGCTTGTGATAGAAGAGGGGGAGCCGTTCATGGAGGAGGCTGTCAAAGCCCTGGCCCAGGAAGCCGGACAGACCCTTTCCATCCAGGGAAAAACAGACGATCTTTTTTCAAGACTTTCCGAGTTTGATCCTGCCATGGTACGTACCGGCATGGCGCGTTTCTTTGGAATTGAGGATTTACCGGCCGTATCCGTTGATACAGTGGGCCTGCCCGATATTCCCCAGCGTCCCCCCAATCTGTGTTCCGGCTGTTCCCACCGGGCTACCTTTTACGAGGTTAAAAAAGCAGCCAAGGGTATGGATGCCATGTTTCCATCGGATATAGGGTGTTATACCCTGGGTTTTCTGCCGCCCCTTTCCATGGGGGACTTTGTCCTCTGCATGGGGGCCTCTGTGAGCAGTGCCTGCGGATTCTCCCGGGCCACGAACAAAAAAGTGGTGGCCTTTATCGGGGATTCCACTTTTTTCCATTCCGGTATCACCGGGCTTGTGAATGCCGTGTTCAACAATCATAATTTCACCCTGGTAATTCTGGACAACGGCATCACCGCCATGACCGGACATCAGCCCAACCCCGGGGTGGATATGGATCAGATGAATTTTCCGGGCTACACTCCCATTTCCATTGAAAAACTGGTGAGATCCCTGGGCGTGGGCCATGTGACCCTGATAAAACCCTTTAAAGTGAAAAAAAGCATTGAAGCCATCAGGGAGGCGCTGGCCTTTAAAGGCGTGTCCGTGATTATTTCCCAGGAGCCCTGTGCTCTGCACGCCAAAGGTTTAAAACTTTTGAAACCCCGTGCTTTTACCGTGACGGACAAATGCCTGGATCACCGGGACTGCATCAATGATATTGCCTGTCCTTCCTTTTACCTGGACGGTGGACGGGTGCACATCGATGCCGATACCTGTGTGGGTTGTGCGGTGTGTGCCCAAATCTGTCCTGAAAATGCCATCATGCCCTTGAAAAAAAATTAGGATAAACAAAGATATGGAAACCACGAGATTGATTGTAGTTGCCGTTGGTGGCCAGGGAAATCTCCTGGCATCAAAGGTGTTGGGAGAGGCGGCCCTCCTTGATGGGGTGCCGGTGCGTATGAGCGAAATACACGGCATGGCCCAGCGGGGAGGTGTGGTGGAGTCTGCCATCGTGTTCGGAGATGCCCAGAGTACGATTATTTCAGACGGAGAGGCGGATATCCTCCTGGGATTTGAGCCCTCCGAGGTGGTTCGGGCCATGGGGCGCTGCAATGCCAGAACCCGGGTGATCACCAACACGGCCCCCCTTAGACCCTTTACGGTGGCCATCGGCCAGGGGGTCTATCCCGATGTGGATGATATGATGTCCCTGGTGCGAGGGCGGGTGGCAGAGCTTATCGCCATTGATGCCCTGGCCCTGGCACGGCAGGCTGGAAGCCCCATGACCATGAACATTGTGCTTCTGGGAGCATTGATTGCCTCCGGAGCCCTGGCATTGTCCCGGGAAAGTATTGAAAAAGCCATTGCACTTCGCACCAAAAAAGCCTTTGTGGAGATGAACCTCCATGCGTTTCATCTGGGGGAAACAGCAGTGGCAGCTGCCACTGTGTAGATTTCTCGGTGATATGGGCGTGGGATGGGTTGTACAGGCTTCTCCCATGCAAAATTAAGGGGTTGCTCACAAACCTGACCCCATTGGTCCGCCACTTGTGACGGGTGGCCAATGTTATGACCAATCCTAAAATTAACCGCACAGGTCAAAAAAAATGGAGGATATGGATGACGAGGTTTGCAAAAAATGGTTTCCTGGCACTTGTATTGAGCCTTGTTCTTTTTGCGGGCAGTGCCTTGGCAGAAACCGTTTATGTGGGAGGGGTGATGAAAATCACCTTGAGAACCGGTCCGGGTACCAAACATAAGATTCTTGCCATGGTGGCCACCGGGGACAGCCTGCAAATCCTTGAAAAAGGCAGGGACTGGACCCGGGTGCGTAACGCAGATGGGCAGGATGGATGGGTCTTGACCCGGTTCATCACCCGGGAAGTGCCCATGAAACGTCAGGTGGAAGAGCTGGAGGCAAAAAACAGGGCACTGACAGCCCAGGTAGAAAAAATCAAGGAAGAGAATAAAGATGTTGAAGCCACCCGGAAAAAACTTGAATTCATTGAAAATGCCTACAATGAATTAAAGCAGAAATCTGCGGATTTTCTTGCCCTGGAGACAGCCCATGAAGAGATGACCCAGGCATTTACCCGGCAGAAAGAAAGGGTGGTTCTGCTGGAAAGTCGTTTGAACAAGGAAGATATTAAGTGGTTTTTAAGCGGTGCCGGTGTCCTTGTGGTGGGCCTTCTTCTGGGGGTTAGCAGCAGAAAAAAGACGCGTTCCCGTTTATAGAATTTAATTGTGGCACATATTATCCGGGCCGACCTGGGATCTAACAGTCCTTTTTTATCTGGTTCCCACAAACAGGGTGACAATACCCAGAGTCATCTGTTTCCATTTAATATCGCTGAATCCCGCAGATTTCATGGTGCCGGCAAAGGTGGGGGCATCCGGGAACCTTAATACCGATGCCGGAAGATAATGGTAGGCATTTTTGTTTTTTGAAAACAGCCCGCCGATCAATGGCAGTATCTTTTCAAAATAGGTGAGATACAGCCTTCTGATTCCCCCTTGTTCCGGGGCGGAAAGTTCCAGGATGACCACCTTCCCGTTTTTTTTAAGTGCCCGGTGAAATGAGATCAGAGCTCGTTGCCGGTCCATGATGTTCCGAATGCCAAAGGCAATGAGGACAGCATCAACGCTGTTGTCTTTGAAGGGCAGGGCAAGGGCATTGCCGGCGGTCAGCCCTATTTTCATGGAGCCGTAACAGGACATGATTTTTTGTTTTCCCAGAAACAGCATACCCGGGGAAAAGTCCGTGCCCAAGACAGATACACGGCTTCCTTTCTGCCTTTTGATTTCCAATGCCACATCACAGGTACCACAGGCGACATCCAGTACCACCCCGCCATCGGGTATTTGCGCTGCTTTAACCATATGCCGGCGCCACATGACGTCCTGACGAAGGCTCAGACACCGGTTTAAAAAATCATATTTGGGTGCAATGCTGTCAAACATTCCTTTAATAAAATCAAGTTCCATACTCATTGTTGACATTCCAGATTTATGTTTTAGTTTTAAATGTTTATTGGGAATAGATCCGGGACTGGCTGGGATATGCTGTGACACACTTTTCCTGAAGTACATGAAAAAGGCTAAGGTGCTTGCTTCTTATGATCCTTCCCGGGCAGTATTAAAATAAAAAAACTGGATCATCGAGTAACACAATCGATTTAATTTATCAATCATTATACGTACCGTTGCAGGCATGGTGAGAATCTCTTGAGATTCCCATGCGTTAATTTGGGTATAATATCAACATCGGTGGCCCGGGGGCAATGGGCCGACCAGTGAGCCGTTTTGTGTCGGTGTGCTTTTGACAAGATTAGGTTTATACAAAGCACAGGATCAACAGCCGTGCAATAACGAAAAATGGTCTTGCCCCCAAAGCAGCCGGGGGTGTTATAACGCCCGTTAATTTGAGCAGCTGAGACAGGGAATATATGTTAGATAAACGTGATTATTATGAAATTCTGGGGGCTTCCAGAGATGCCTCAAAGGATGAACTCAAGTCTAAGTATCGAAAACTTGCCATAAAATTTCATCCGGATAAAAACCCCGGAGATAAAGCCGCCGAAGAGAAATTTAAAGAAGCCTCTGAGGCATACGGGGTGCTTTCAGATGATCAGAAACGTCAGATTTATGATCAATTCGGGCATCAGGGGCTTGAAGGTGCAGGTGCATCGAGTGGTGGCGGTTTTGAGGACGTCTTTTCCAGTTTTGGAGATGTTTTTGAGGATTTTTTTGGTTTCGGTGGAGGCCGGGGGGGGCGTGGTGGTCCCCGGGTGCAGCGGGGCGCGGATCTTCGCTATGATATGACCCTTGACTTTATGGAAGCTGCCTTTGGCGTTGAGAAAATCATTGACGTTAAAAAGCTCGATAATTGTGATGCGTGCGGGGGCAGTGGGTGCAAGGAGGGGACCTCCCCTGAAACCTGCAGTCATTGTAATGGCACCGGGCAGTTTATCCAGAGTCAGGGCTTTTTCAAGGTAAAAACCACCTGCCCCTATTGCCGGGGCAAAGGCAAGTCCATTCCTCATCCCTGTCCCAAATGCGTGGGCAGTGGCCGCATGGAAATTTCCAAAAAAGTGTCGGTCAAGGTGCCTGCCGGTGTGGATACCGGGGCCAAGTTGCGCTTGACCGGTGAAGGCGAAAGTAGTGCTTCAGGTGGGCCTTCCGGGGATCTTTACGTGTTTGTCAGCGTCAAACCCCACAAGCTGTTTAAACGAGACGGCACAAATATTATCTGTCTTGTGGATATATCTTTTGTCCAGGCGGCTTTGGGCGATGAAATTACCATCCCTACCCTTGAAAGTGAAAAAGAGCTGAAAATTCCCAAGGGGACCCAGTATGGAGAAACTTTCCGCTTCAAAGGAGAGGGCATTCCCTCCCTGAGATCCGGCAGACGTGGCGATCAGATTATCCAGGTGGATATCAAGACCCCCACCCGATTGTCCAAAAAACAGGAAAAACTCCTGCGTGAATTTGATAAACTGGATTCAGATAAGATATCAAATAAGTTGAAACGACTTTTCAAGGGCATGTGAAGGGCTGGCACCATTCCGTTTTCATTATTCATTGTGTCGGCAGGCAGACATGAATATTTTTATATGAAAAAGCAGGTGGTGGGCTCTTAGATGCTGATGTCTGAGTTTCGTGTTATTTTGGCAAGAGAATCAGAAACTCTTTTTGGTTTTGGCTTGTTCAGGTTAGGTGCTGGGTGTTAACAGCAACTACTTTTTCATAATTTGTTGTGGCAGGTGCTTACTGCCATGCATGTTGATGTGAAACTCCGTTTAAAAGTTTGTAATTATGGGAGTTTCAACCTTCGCTTTGGCAGGGATTTGCTGCCATGTGGGTTATATGGATGCAGTGTTCATCCAGGGGAGATATAGATGTTTGAATTAAAGGTGAAAACCGATTTTGCCGCCGCTCACCAGCTTACCATGGTGGGGGAAAAGTGTGAGAACCTTCATGGACACAACTGGATTGTGGAGGTGTATGTAACGGGAGAAAATCTCAATGCCGCCGGTGTACTGGTGGATTTTGGGGATATCAAAAAACATGTACGGGCCATCATGAAGGACGTGGATCACAAGTTTCTTAATGAACTGGATGCCTTCAAAAAGATTCAGCCTTCATCGGAGCAGATAGCCATCTACATTGCCGGAAGGCTACAGGCCTGTCTGGAAGCAGATAAACTTGATGATACCGTGAGGGTGTCCCGGGTATCGGCCTGGGAGTCTGCAGATGCCTGTGCCACATATATTCCCCCTGTGGGATAAAACGCAGGGCCTGTTCACAAGACCGGTTACTCAATTATGATGACAGGTTGATGTGATCACTATGCCACGTAAACACAAAAAGTCAAAAGCAAAACGCCGTGTCCATTGAACGATGGAGCGGCGTTTTCTTTTTTTAGGGTATGTTTGTCTGGGATTGAGCCGTTTTAAATACCCCATCCCAAAGTGGCCCCGGGGGGACATGCTGTGACCAAGACCTCTTTATGCCATGGATGCCTGGACTTTTATAAGGGTTGCCTTGACTTGCTTATTCAGGAAGAAATCAAGTTTCTGATACCGTTCTTTGTCCAACAGCTTTTTTTCCATGTCCACGGCCGCATCCCGTCGGAACTCCTGCTTTAATCGTATGAAGGGGGTTCCCGGGGTATCCATCCATGACGAAACAATTATTTTTGCCCGGTCCATGAGTGCCTCCGGGGGGAGGAGTTCATCAACTATTTTCTTTTTCAGGGCATCTTCTGGGCCCATGAGTTCACCAAAATAAATAAGATCCCGGTAGGTTATATCGGTATCAAGACCGAATCTCATGACAGCGGTCTGCACCGCTGATAACGGCACCCCAATGTTGATTTCCGACATGCCCACCCTGGTTTTGGGATGGTTGGACAAAAGTCGGTAATCTGATGCCATGCCGATGAGCAGGCCGCCGGCAACGGCATGACCGTTCATGGCGCATACAACGGGTTTGGCACAGCTGAATATCTTAAAAAATACCTGATCTGCCAGAGCAATGAACCCTCCTGCTTCTTCCAGGGTTTCAAAGGCGATGAAGGTGTTCAGATCAAAGCCGGTGGAAAAAAAGCGGTTTTGCCCGGTGAGGATCATTCCCTTGATTTCAGCTTTGGTGTTTACCTGATCCACGGCCTCTAGAAGGTCTCTTAGGGTCTGCAGATCCATGGCACTGGTTTTTCCGCCTGCCAGTTGGGCAATGAGGATCTTGTCTTCAATGTGTGTTTTCAGCATGGATAAAACTCCTTGAATCTTGATGCTCAGGTCTTTGGTGGATTATGCCGACGTATGTAATTTTTTTATATGAAACTCCGTCCAAAATGCTGTAATAATGAGAGTTTCAATTTTCGTTGTGGCAGGTGCTTACTGCCATGTATGTTATATGAAAAGGTCGCTTTCAAGTCTACCTCAGCCGAGCCCCTCCCCCGATGGGCAATAGGAATCGGACAATCGAGCTGGCTACAGTTCCGGTCGGGACCATTGCCCGTCGGGGGAGGGGCGGCATAATGCCATTTGGCTTCGCGTCTACGACCCATTGTTCGTTGTGTCCGCCAGGACATGCCCGTTATGTTAAAAAAACGCCACGGGCGGGCCGCATTCTGATCCGGGCCTGCCCACAGAAAAAAAGCTTAAGAGTTGGCTTCTTGCCTATGACATGAAACTCCAAAGAACACCGGCTGCCACGGCGGAGCCGATGACGCCGGATATGTTGGGTGCCATGGCATGCATCAGAAGAAAATTGGTGGGATCTTCCTTCTGACCCACGATCTGTACCACCCTTGCCGAATCGGGGACTGCGGAGACACCGGCAGCCCCCAGGAGTGGGTTGATTTTGCTTTTTAAGAACAGGTTCATGAATTTGGCAAACATCAGACCGCAGGCTGTGGCAACGCAGAAGGAGAGCGCACCAAGCACAAATATGCCCACGGACTGGCTGGTGAGAAACACATTGCCCTGGGTGCTGGCACCCACGGTGACGCCAAGCAGGATGGTGACGGAATCAATGATGGCATTTCTTGCTGCAACTGCCAGACGTTCGGTTACCACGGCTTCTTTCAGGAGATTACCAAAGCACAGCATGCCAAGTAGGGGCAGGGCAGCGGGTGCCAAAAAGCAGCACAGCAGAAAAGCAGCAATGGGGAAAAGCATTTTTTCTCTTTTGGAGACTTCCCGGGGCTCTTCCATGCGGATGAGACGTTCTTTTCGTGTGGTGAGCAGCTTCATGATGGGGGGCTGTATCACCGGTACCAGGGCCATGTAAGAGTACGCAGCTACGGCAATGGGGCCGATGAGTGTGGGGGCCAGTTTGGCGGTGAGAAAGATCGCCGTGGGGCCGTCGGCACCCCCGATGATGCCTATGGATGCCGCTTCATTGGGGGCAAATCCCAGTGCCAGCGCTCCAAGGAATGTGATAAAAATACCTGCCTGGGCTGCGGCGCCCAGAAGCATCAGCACCGGCCGGGCCAGCAACGTTGAAAAATCGGTCATGGCCCCGATGCCAAGGAAGATCAGGGGGGGATAAATCCCCTGGGTAACCCCGAAATAGAGATAGTGAAGGACACTGTTGTCTTCATAAATCCCCAACCCCAGCCCCTGAAATACAGGGATGTTACCCATGAGCATGCCAAATCCGATGGGAACCAGTAAAAGGGGTTCGTAATGCTTGGCAATGCCAAGGTATATAAACGTCATGCCCACAAGGATCATGACAATGTTGCGGTAGTCGCAAAGATAAAAACCGGTATTTTGAAAAAAATCTACAAATAGGTGCTCCATAGCGTGTGCCTCTGCGTGGATAGTTAGGGTTTGTTATGAAACCAGGGTCTTAAATTGAGAAATGTCCCAGATATGATAGCCCTGGGTATCATCCACAATGATATTTGTTTCAAGGAGAACTGCAAGGGTCGTATGGGGATGATCAATGCCACTGACCCGGGCCAGGCTTAACAGGCGTGGCAGGGAGAAATGTTCATTTAGGGTTTCGGCCAGAAGCTTGAATTGTCGTGCGCTTTCCTTCTGTCCGGCGGTGAGCTGAATCTGGGGTTGGCTCATGACGGGTTCTTTTTTTCGGAACAGGGGCAATTCATTCCTGTTTTCCCACAGATCCAGCAGTTTGTGAATCTGTGCGATGGCCATGGATAGCATCACCAGACCCGTAAATACAATGGTTACGCCCACAACGGAGATGGCCCATCCATTGTGTGCATTGATCGCGTTTAAACCGTACACATTTGCCTCCATGTTAATAGTGGTAATCCTCGTCGGGAAGATTTTGTTCTGTAATAAAGGGATACATAAGGGTGTGATGTCTGCTCCAGGACTGCATGAACATCTCCGCCGCCGGTGAATCCTCCTGGATGAAGGTCAGGAAGGCATCCCTGGGGATTACGGCAATTTCACAGGAAGTCAGGGCAGTGAGGGTGGCGATGTATATCCCCTTTGATGATAACAGCTCCAGGCCGATGAAATCCCCTGGCTTTTTCATGACAGCCGATTTTCCATCTTGCAATGCAACAAGGATGGTTCCTGTGTGCAGCACAAAAAAGAAGGTGGCTGTGTCGCCCTGGCTTGTAAGGGTTTCTCCGGCCTGCACAGTCCTTGTTTCCATGACTTCCCTGAGCGTGGCGAGGTCATTTTCTGCAAGATTACTGAAGAGTTCACTTTTTTTAAGGATGTTGATTGCGCTTTCCATTCTCTCCTCATTCAATTTTGTGTGGGGGGGATTAATTTAATACAAATCAATTAAATAAGCACAAAACGGGACATCTGTCGATAAAATTTTTAGCCATGGGAGAAAATGTGGGCCTTTACACAATATGTGTTCATGTAGTTACTGACCCTGAAAATATGAATACCCATGGCCGATTTCTGCATATGAAAGCCTTACATTGGTCGCAGAATATTTCAGGCTGTTTTTTTTGGATCATAATGGTTGACGGCATTGGAAAAAATATCGTAAAATACCCAAATTTATATAAACAGCAGGGGGATACATGGGTGTATTGCCCCGATAATTGGAAGGTTTACTTCAACAACAGGAGCATGATATGGATTTGACCCGACGGATACTGTTATTCTGTCTTTGTCTGATTTTTGCGGCGGGAAGCGCCTTTGCCGCGGACAAGAAAATAAAAGCCGGTTTTATTTATGTGGGGCCGGTGGGAGATTATGGATTTTCCTATGGTCATGACCAGGGAAGGCAGTTTGTGCAGAATAAATTTCCCTGGCTTGAAACCGTTTACATTGAATCCGTGCCTGAATCGGATTCTGCCCGAATCATAGATCGTTTTATTCAGGAGCAGAAGTGTGACGTGGTGTTTACCACAAGTTTCGGGTACATGGATGACACCGTGGCGGCCGGGAAAAAATATCCCGATAAGATTTTCATGCATTGTTCCGGTTTTAAAAGAGGTGACAATGTGGGCACCTATTTCGGGGATCTCTATCAGATGTATTATCTCAACGGACTCATGGCCGGTGCGTTGACCAAAAGCGACAAAGTGGGGTACGTGGGGGCCTTTCCCATTCCCGAGGTGGTTCGTCACATCAATGCCTTTGCCTTGGGAGTCAAGGCCGTCAATCCTGCTGCAAAGGTGGATGTGCGTTGGATCTACGCATGGTATGGGCCGGACAAGGCCAAGGAAGCCACAGAATCCCTCATTGCTTCCGGCTGTGATGCCATTGCCTTCACCGAAGATACTCCCGCTGTAATTGAGGTTGGCCAGGATCACAGTGAAAAAGGCGAACAAATTTACACTTTCAGCCATTACAGTCCCATGCAGCCCTATGGAAAAGATTCGGTGGTTTCCGGCCAACTCATGAATTGGAGCGGCATGTATGCAAAAATTCTTCAGGACGTTTATGACGGTACCTGGACCAATGAAGACATGTGGTGGCTCGCGGCCGAAGGTGCTGCCCTCCTCGGTGGTAGTGAGGATGAGATCATCAACCCCAAATTCGTGGACGATCTGAAAAAACTAGAGGTAAATCCCCCGGATCTGGGAAAACTGTCCGTGTATGATCTTGTGGTTAAACGGTACGCCCAGATGAAGGAAGGCGTGGATATTTTTGATCCTTTTAACGGCCCCATTGTGGATAATACCGGTGCTGTTAAGGTAAAGGAAGGCGAGCGTGCTTCCAAGGAAGATCTTCTTGGCATGATGTACTATGTGGACAATGTCAAGGGCTCTGTTCCCCAATAACCATGCTGTGCTGGTGCCCGGAACCGGAAGGGTCAGTCCCCGCTGTTTCCGGGCACCCATGGTGTCGTGTTGAAAAAAAGGACCGGGTGGCAGGTGCCGGGTGAAAGCACAGGGTGGTTGTATCTACCCGGAATCATCCGTACCACAGGCCATTCGGTCCTACCTTTTTGGGTAAACTGTCCAGGGTGGCCGAAATTAGAACCAATCCCTGCTGTTTCAGGAGATATATGAAAAAAATAGATACGCTTGAAATGCGGGATATTTCAAAGTCATTTCAAGGCGTCCCCGCCAACCAGGAAATCCATCTTAAGGTGAAGTCAGGAGAAATTCTGGGGCTTCTGGGAGAGAACGGTGCCGGTAAAACAACATTGATGAATATCCTTTATGGGCTGTACCAGCCCGACGGGGGGGATATCATAATCAATGGAAAGCCGGTTAAAATTGATTCTCCCACCTCCTCCATTGCCCATGGCATCGGCATGGTGCATCAGCACTTCATGCTTGTGCAGAATCATTCGGTGATTGAAAACATTGCCCTGGGATATAAAAATACCCCCTTTTTTTTCCCAAAGATCCGTATCCGGGACCAGGTGGTGGCCTTTGCGGAAAAATTTAATTTCACCATTGATCCCACAAAAAAAGTCTGGCAACTTTCCGCAGGGGAGCAGCAGCGGGTGGAGATCATCAAGGCACTTTTAAACGGTGCTGATCTCTTGATACTGGATGAACCAACTTCTGTGCTGACCCCCCAGGAAATTGAAGAGCTGTTTCGCATTTTAAAGGACATGAAGGCCCAGGGGCACATGGTGATCCTCATCAGCCATAAACTCGATGAAATCATGGATGTATGTGACCGGGTAACGGTGCTTCAGAAGGGAAAAATTGTGGGCAATGCCGATACCAAAGGTATGGACAAACAGTCCCTTGCCCGCATGATGATCGGTAGAGATGTGCTTTTTAATGTGCATAGAGAAAAGATCGCCGCCGGGGAAAAGGTACTTAGTGTTCAACATCTTCATGTGCTGGGTGACAAGGGCCTTCCCTGTGTGAAAGATGTTTCCTTTGACATCCATCGCAATGAGATTTTCGGGGTGGCCGGGGTGTCCGGCAATGGGCAGCGGGAACTGGCAGAAGCCATCACCGGCATACGCCAGGTTACTTCGGGCAAGGTGTTTTCCCAGGGGATGGACATTACCAATATGTGCCCACGGCGCATCTATGACAGCGGGGTGAGTCATGTACCCGAAGAACGCATAAAATTTGGCATTGCCCCCGGACTATACCTCTACGACAATGCCATCTTAAAGCAGCATCATCTCAAAAAATTCTCCAGAAACATATTTCTGGAATATGATCGCATTAAGCAGCACACAAGCTCTCTGGTGGACGATTACCGGGTGGCAACTCCCTCCATTGATGTGGAAATAAAAAATCTTTCCGGCGGAAATATTCAAAAATTGATACTTGGACGTGAGATCAGTGAGGCCCCGGCACTTCTGGTGGCCTCCCATCCCACTTACGGACTGGATGTGGGTGCCACGGAATATCTGAGGGAGCAGCTGCTCAAACGCCGTAAGGAAGGAGGGGCAGTGCTCTTGTTTTCCGAGGATCTGGAAGAAATTTTTGAACTTTGTGACCGCATCGCTGTGATGTTCCAGGGAGAATTCACCGGAATCCTGGATTCGGCGGATGATAAACGAGCCTCGGACATCGGATTGATGATGGCGGGTTCTCTACGATTTTAACCACTGTTCCAGTAAGTTTGTCTTGTGTGGCAAGGCCCCAGACAAATCCCCTGGACGGTTCTGGATTAAGATATTATGCTTAGAATTAAAGTAAGTGACCGGGATCGCATTACCCCGATTCAGTCCCTTGTGACCAATATCCTCTCCCTGCTGGCGGCCTTGGTGGCCGTGGGCATCATTTTTATGGTGTGCGGGGTGAATCCTTTTTTTGCCATTTCAAAGATTTTCATGGGTTCGTTCGGCTCCATGTACGGTTTTAAAGAGACAGTGACCAAGGCCATTCCCCTGGTGCTCATCGGGGGGGGGCTTACCCTGGCTTTTCGGGCCAAATTCTGGAATATCGGGGCTGAAGGACAGCTGCTCATGGGAGCCGTCTGCGGTGCATGGGTGGGACTGGCATGGGGGGCGTACCTGCCACCTTTTCTCATTGTACCCCTGATGTTTACCGCAGGTTTCCTGGGGGGAGCATTGTGCGGGTTGATCCCGGCATTTCTCAAGATAAAATTTGCCATCAATGAGGTTATTTCCACTCTGATGCTGAATTATATCTGTGCTGAATTTCTTACCCTTCTCATTGTAGGGCCCTGGAAGGGAAAGACCCGATTTGGATTTCCCGGCACGGATAATTTGCCCGATGCCGCAATCCTGGGGGTGCTTCCCGGCTCAAGAATTCATTATGTAACCCTGGCCCTTGCCATTATCTGTGTTGTGATCTTAACCATCATTGTTTATCGCAGCCGGTTCGGCTATGAGGTGCGTGTGATCGGAGAAAACCCTGAAGCCGGGCGCTATGCCGGCATTAATTTTTTTAAAACCAGCATGGTGATCATGCTCATCAGCGGCGGTCTTGCCGGTCTTGCAGGGGTGGGGGAAGTGGCCGGTATCCATCACTATCTCGGGTATCCTTCGGCCATCTCATCAGGGTATGGATTTACGGCCATTATTGTGGCCTGGCTTGCCAAGCTCAATCCCCTTTATGCCATTGTATCCGGGGTGTTTTTTGCAGGTATCCTGGTGGGTGGGGATGCCATTCAGATGTCTCTGGGGTTGCCGGCGGCCACGGTTCAAATTGTCAACGGAACCCTTCTGGTGTTTCTCATCATGGGGGATTTCTTCATCAAAAACAAACTGACATTTCACCGAAATACAGCGGCTGAATGTTAGATAAAATATAGGAATTTGTATGGATGATGTAATGATTTCAGTTCTCCAGCGCACCATGGTGGCGGGAACACCCCTGCTTCTGGGCACGGTGGGTGAGGTGATCTGCGAACGATCCGGGATATTGAATCTGGGCGTGGAGGGGGTTATGTCCCTGGGGGCCGTGGTGGCCTTTATTGTGACCTACACCACGGGCAATCCCTGGCTGGGACTCATGGCCGCTATTGGCGTGGGCATGGTGATTTCCCTTATCCATGCCTTTGCATCGGTGACCCTCCAGGCCAATCAGGTGGTATCGGGACTTGCCCTTACCATGATCGGCCTGGGATTATCCGGGATGCTTGGTAAAGCCTATGTGGGAAAACCTCTGGCTGTTAAAATGAATGATGTGGCCATTCCTTTTCTTTGCGATATCCCTGTTGTGGGGGCGGTGTTTTTCCGACAGACTCCCTTTTTCTACATGGCGGTCTTACTGGCCCTGGTGGCCTGGTTTTTTCTTGAGCGGACCCGGCTGGGGATTAAGGTGCGGGCCACCGGGGAACATCCCCGGGCCGCAGAAACCCAGGGGGTGAATGTCACCCTGATCCGGTATTTTTGTGTGATGATCGGCGGCGGGTTTTCCGCCATGGCCGGGGCTCATCTGTCCACTTCTTACAGTAAATCATGGATTGAGGGAATGACCGCCGGCCGGGGTTGGATCGTCATTGCCTTGACTATCTTTGCCCTGTGGAATCCCGGCAAAGCCATTGGTGGTGCTTTTTTATTCGGCGGTATTTTTGTGCTTCAATATCTGCTGCAGCCCCTTGGCATCTCCCCCAATTTTCTGGCCATGCTGCCCTATGGAGCCACTTTGTTGATTTTGATTCTCATCGGCCTGGGGGACAAGCGAAAATTAAGCGCTCCGGCCCAGCTGGGAGAACCTTATAAACGGGGAAACCGATAGATTTTTATCTCGGAAATATTCGGCCAGTGCTCCATTTTCCCGCGGGAGGCGGGGTCATGATTTAACAAGGACCAACCCGGTCCAGTTTTTTTCATCGGCCCGCCAGTTTTGGTTAAACCCCCTTGATTTATAAGTCTGCATCAGGGGGGCGACCTCTTCTGGGCGAATACCGGAAAACACCAGAACAGCCCCTTTTTCGGTGATGGTGTCGAAAAGTTCTGACAAGGATGTCAGGGTGGGAAAGCGCAGGTTGGCACATATCAGGGAAAATGCCGTGGAGGTCGGGGTTAGTTCCCGGCGGGACACCGTTATCTGATCACTTAAAGAATTGAAGGCAATATTTTTTTCAGCTTCGGCTGCGGCCACGGGATCATTGTCCAGTGCAAGGCAGTGGCTTATTCCTGCCTTGACGGCGGCAATGGCCAGAACTCCGGAACCGGTGCCCACATCCACGGCCCTGCAGGGGGCTTTATTCTGAGCCAGGAAGTTGTTTCCAATAAGTGCATATTCCATGGCCCGGAGGCATAACCGTGTGGTGGGGTGTCGTCCGGACCCAAACGAAATCCCCGGCCGGATGCGGATTTCAAAGGTATCCTTTTCCTGGGTGGCGGGAAACCCCGGTGGTGACAGGATAAAGTGGTCGGTTATCCGAACGGGCTTGGCAAAGGACGGCTCAATGCAGGTGGCACCAAATACATAGGTATAGCTTAAGTCACCCTTGTCGAAAAGAGTTCGGATGGCGGATTTCACCTCACCGGGGGAGTCCCCCCGTTCCCGGCAGGTCTGCCGGATCAGTGCCTGGGGGGTCAGCCGGGTTTCAGCATCCGTGACCGTGGTCAGAATATAGTCAGCAAGTGAAAATATGTTCAATGAAATCTCTTATTTAAGCGTTTGCCCTTCTTTTTTAAGCAATTGACTGTACCAGTTGGAAAATTCAAACATTCCCCTGATTTTTTCATCATTGTTGATGATCCCGAGGCACATTTCAAAGGCTCCCTGGGCAAAGGAGTTGGAATAGTCGTCGTGGCTGCTCTGCTGTAGAAATTCGCTGATCAGCATCTGGGAGGTGCGTTTGGTTCCGTCCATTCGGATGTCAATGGGGTCTTTGGGGGTCTGGATGGGGTCCCATTTGTCGTAACCAATTTTATTCATGATCTGTTTCTGACCCCGTTTACCCATGGCGTCAAAAATAGCTTTTTTCCGGGCAGCTATCTCTTCTTCTGTGAAGTTATCCATTTTTTTTCATTCCAAAAAATTCTTCATTGAAATCAGTGATCAAGGCCATGGACACCGGTATGAGCATCTCACAGACTTTTACGTTTCCGGCCTTTACAGCGGCGGTGAGTTCAGCTGATATCAGCTGGAGCTGGGCGTAGAGTGCGTCCATGTTTACCGTGGGGTACTTCCCCCCCTGCTCGAAGTTGGTGCTTCCGCAGATGTGGCTTTTTCCCGCCGTTGCCGTGGGAATGCCATAAATTCTGCAGGTGATGGGCCTTGATTCATAGAGAATACACAAATTGTCTTCCCCTAACAGCGGACAGCGCATGCGTTCCTGGGACATGGTGGCCAGCACTTCCAGCTCTTCTCCGCCTGCTCGAACCGCTTTATGGGCATCTCGTTTCATCTTAAACAATGCCCTGTCAACCTTGGCTGCCTGGTCAATGAGAGCGCTTTTTTCCCTACCTGAAAATTTTTCCCGGAATTTTTGATTGAGATAAATGGCTTCAATGAGGGGGATATCAAAAATGGCATAACAGCAGTCGCAGCACTTTTCTCGGCAGGCCACCTCCCTGGGATATTCAGATTTTACCTTTTCAAAAATGCCGTCAATAATGGACACCAGTGCTTCATACTTTGCAAAATGTTCTTTAAAATCCATGAAAGTTAATCCTTTTATTTCCCGATGCAGAATTGGCTGAAAATTCTGTCCAGGATATCAATATCTGCGGTATCTCCGGTTATTTCTCCAAGTGATGTCGCTGCCATCCGGATGTCAATGGCAAGGGTTTCCTCCTCTTTGTGCTGTTTTAAATTCTGCCTGGCACAGTAAAGGGCGTTCCTGGTTTTTTCAAGGGCAAGTTTATGCCTCAGGTTGGGGACCACGCTGGTGGGGTCTATCCGGTCCGCCGCTGAAATTTCCAGGATCTGTTTTTTTAGATCGTTAATTCCCATGCCGGTGCGGGCGGATATCAGGACATGGGGCAGGTGGCATAAATCATGGGGCAGGTGCGGTGTAAATCCCGGGGGCATGAGATCCATTTTGTTAAATACAAGAAGAACCTTGTCATGGGAGTCAGAAATGCTGTTGAGCGCCTGGACATCTGTTTCTTCCCCAGCGGTTCTCATGAAAAGCACAATGTCTGACAGGGCAATGCGTTCCTTTGCCTTTTTAATGCCGATCTCCTCCACCGGGTCCGTTGTGTCGTGCATGCCTGCGGTGTCGGAAATCACAAAGGGCACTCCGTCAATGTTGAGCCCCTCTTCAATGAGATCCCGGGTGGTTCCCGGTATGGCGGTGACAATGGATCTTTCGGACTCCAGGAGACAGTTCATGAGGCTGGATTTTCCCACATTGGGGGCACCACATATGACAAGTTTGATGCCATCCCTTAAAAAATGGCTGTTTTCATAGGCCTGGATGCCTCCATCGCAGATGGCAATCACCGCATCCATATGTTCCAGAAACGGTCTTTCCAGGATGAGATCCGCGCCTTCATCCGGGAAATCAATGGCTGCCTCAATGAGGGTCAACATACCAAGGAGGCGTTCCCGGCCATCATTAATGGCATCTTTGAGTTGCCCTGTGGCCTGGTTTGCCGCTATTTTCATGGAAGCTGTGGATCTGGCGGATATGATGTCGCAGATGGCCTCGGCCTGGGTGAGATCTATGCGCCCGTTTAAGAATGCACGTTTGGTGAATTCCCCGGGTTCTGCAAGGCGGGCACCTGCGGTGGTAAGGCATTCCAGGATGGCACGCATCACCATGGGACCGGCATGGGCATGAATTTCCACCACATCTTCCCGGGTGTAGGACTTCGGAGCCCGCATGGGAATGAGAAGAACCTCGTCCAGGAGCAGTTTGTTTTGGGGGTGGAAGACATATCCGTGGAGCACCCGGTGGGATTCCAGCTGGTGGCAATCCATGGGGCCCTGAAGGGTTGTTCCGAACAGTCCGGATATGACGGACAGGGCCAGGGGGCCGGAAATGCGGATGATGCCGATCCCCCCCATTCCGGGGGGGGTGGCAATGGCTGCAATGGTATCTTGGATCATGGAACTATTTTTGGGTGTTCCTTTTTTTTTTGTAGCCCCTTTTTTTGGGGAAAATGACCAGCCTTCTGTAATAGCCGTCTCCCATGCTCTGGGTTCTCACCCGGGCATCGTCCTTCAAGGCCAGATGCACAATGCGACGGTCTTGAGCCGTCATTTGATTAATGGTGGCAGGTTTTCCTGTTTTGTGCGCCTTGTCAGCCATTTTATGGGCCAGGGTTCTAAGGTTTTCCTTTCGAGTTTCCATGTAGCCTTCTATGTCCACCTTGAGGCGTACCCGGGATTCGCTGTAGCGGTTGATGATCTTATCGGTGAGGAACTGCATGGCTTCCAGGGTCTGTCCTCTTCTGCCGATGAGAACCCCGGAGTTACCGCCTTCCACCCTTAAAAGCAGCCTGTCCTCGTCCCGAAGGGCCACCACTGTGGCATCAGAAGTCATGAGATCCACCATTTTCTGGAGAGTTTTTCGGCCCAGTTCCATGGCGGTTTCAGACACATCCACCGCAATTTCGTCAACGTACTTGGGGGGGAAACCTTCATCCCGGTCATCCATGACAGGTTTGTCTTCGGCTTGGGCAAGAAGGCCTTGATTTTGCTTATTCACCACGGGTGTGGCATCGGTTTTCGGGACGACGGGTGAAATTTTCGGTTCTTTTTCAGATTTTCCGGAAAACCCCTTTTCCTTTTTGTGCTGTGTTTCGTTTTCCGGTTTTGCCTGATCCATGGACACGGGCTCGGCTTCCGGCGGCAGCGTTTGGGATGCCTGGGCCGGAACCTTCGGGGCAGGGCGTTTAGCCCTGGGGGCTGGGGTCGGCGCCGGTTTTTTCCGTGGAGTCGGGGAGGCAGCAGCTGCTTTTTCAGACCTGGGCGCAGGTTTTCTGGATGTTTTTTTCTTGGTTCCAGAGGCCTTGAATTTTTTTCCGGAAGGTACAACAGGCTCCGGTGCTGGCGGCGGATCTTCAGCAAAGGCCTCATCCACAATGGACATGATCCCCTGGAGATCTGCATCTCCAGCATCGGAGGCAGGTGAAGAGGCACCTGCTTTTTTTTCCGGCAGGGTCACCCGGATTCTGGCTTTCTTTACCCCGACTATGCCGAAAATTCCGGAGGAACCAGAAGAAATTACGTCATAAACCAGCTGTTTTTTGGATACATTTAATTCTGAGCAGGCCTTTTCAATGGCCGCGTCAATATTTTTTCCATTAAATTCCTGGGTCTGTTTCATTACACCTCCGGGTTAGGCAAATTTCTTTTGAATATAATATTGCTGGCCAATGGAGAGAACGTTATTAACAAGCCAGTAAAGTACAAGTCCGGCAGGAAAATTCACAAAAATAACGGTCATGAATATGGGCATCAGCATCATCATTTTGGCCTGGGTGGGATCACCGGTGGTGGGGGACATCTTCTGCTGGAGAAACATGGACGCACCCATGATGATGGTGAGCACCGGGATACCATAGGGTGCCTGCATAAATGGAATGGCAAGATCAAAGGTAAAAAGACGGTCCGGGGCAGAAAGGTCCACAATCCATCCCATGAAGGGCGCATGGCGCAATTCAATGGCCTGGTACAGCATGCGATAAAGGGCAAAGAAAATGGGCATCTGAACAATCATGGGAAGACAACCACTCATGGGATTGACCTTGTAGGTCTTGTAAAGGCCCATCACCTCCTGGTTCATTCGCTGCTTGTCATCCTTATATTTTTCTCGCAGTTCCATCATCAGGGGCTGCAACCGTTTCATGTCACTCATGGACTTGTAGCTTTTGCTGCCAAGAGGCCAGAATATGATTTTAATCAGAAGGGTGAGCAGAATGATGGCAATGCCGTAATTGGGAATGATATCGTGGATCAGATTCATGCCGATGAGGCAGGGTTTGGCCAGGATGTCAAACCATCCGAAATTAATAGATTTCTTCAGGTTGTTGTTGTAGGCGCTGAGAATTTTAAGGCTTTTGGGTCCCATGTATAGCTGGAAGGCAAGGCTTGCCTGCTGCCCTGGATCAATGCGATCCATGGACTGGATGTAGGTGCTGTTGACAATGTCTCCATTCAGGGCAAGTTTAAGTTTTGCGTCTGTGGGGGTCATCGGTACCAGGGCCGTAATGAAATATCTGGCACTGTTGCCGATCCATTCAATGGTACCTGAAAACGTGTCTTTTTCAGCAAGGTCGTCAATGTCAACTTCTTGAAGCTTGGTGTTGATAAGCCCCATGGGGCCATGGGCGCCGAAACGATCTGTGCTGGATTTGTCTTTGTTCTGTCTATATGGGAGAATAATTTCCAGTGCATCTTTCATCGGCAATGGAGAACTATTCTTAACGATGACGTCCATGTTGATGAGATAGGTATCAGCGGAAAATGTGAATACCTTTTCCACTGTGATACCATGGGGAGATGTCCAGGAAAAAACCATGGTTTTTTCCCCGCTGCCCACCCGGTTTTTCAACGTGTCTGTCTGGGCGGTGAAAATAGCGGTATCAAGCCCGGGAATACTTTTGCCTTCAAGATTTACGGAGAATAGGCCAGTGGCAAGATTGGCGGGGACTATCTGTTTTAAAGGGGAGCCTGATTCAACACGTTCCCGGTAGTCATTCAGGGTAAAACTTGTTACAGCTGCCCCGAACTCAGAGATGTCGATGTTGTATAGGGGGGTTTCCACTGTCAGGGTTCTGGCGTTTTCCTTCAAAGTGGCATCCATTGCTGCCAAAGCACTTTGCCCGCTTTGAATCCCGGTTTCGGTGGAGGGTGCCTGTGATGTTACAGTCAGGGGGGCAACGGTTGTTTTCCCGGTCTCCTGCACGGTGCCGGACGACGGATCAATCCCCTCTTCATTGCTAACAAAGAGGGTGTTCCAGCCGACGATAATAACTATAGAAAGAATAATGGCAATGAATAACCGTTTTTGCTCTTCCATCTTGTCTCCCGCGATGCGTGATGAATATTATGGTATGTGTTTTGGAATGAAAGGGAAAGTGGGGAAGAGGTCATAATATACGTGTCTTCAGGGAACAGGATCAACCCCTCCCGGATGAAAAGGGTGGCATTTGAGTATCCGCTTTACAGCAAGAAAGCTGCCTTTAAGGCTGCCATGCTTTTTGACAGCCTCAAACGCATATTCTGAACATGTCGGATAGAAACGGCATACCGGTCCTGTCAGGGGGGATATCAAGCATTGATAAACTTTTATAAAGAATAGGATTGCCTGCTGGATCATTCAGAGGGGCCTTTAATTTTTTTAAAAAGTCTGTCAAGTTCGTTGGGAATCTGTTGGTTGGTCAGATGGGCTGCATATTTTCTTGCAATAATATTGATATCCCATTTCCCCGGCAGAAAATCTCTGTTTAGTCTGTAGAATTCTCTGACCAGCCGTTTGATTCTATTCCGCGCCACCGCGTTTCCCACTTTTTTGGATACAGTTATCCCGATGCGACTTCTTCCCAGGGCATTTGCCTCATAATTAGCCAAGAAGAAACGTGTCTGTATCCTTTTCCCATGTCTGGATAAAAGTAAAAATTGAGCTCTTTTCAGGAGCCGCTGGTCTTTGGTAAATAGATACTTGCCCAATGGTCAAGTGTTCTCTATCAGGCCGACAGCTTTTTGCGGCCCTTGGCCCTTCTACTGTTAACAATGCGTCGTCCGGCAGCGGTGGACATTCTTTTCAGGAAGCCATGTTTTCTGGCACGTTTGATTCTGCTGGGCTGGAAGGTTCTTTTCATCTGTAAATCCTTATGTTTCGTTTTTGTTTAATCATGGTGTTGCCGCAGGGAGGGGGCTCCAATTTGGGTAGATTCCCTGCTGCCATAAACATGAAACTCTAAATCATTATTCTTCAAGTGTCAAGAATCAATTGATTTTTTCGGACAGACTAAGCCATCTGAAAATGCATTGATGCCTGTTTTGCGGAACCTTTGGGGGATTTGTTGCATGTTTCTTATTTTTCTTCCCATGATTGCACTTGCCGGAAAATTAATTTTCTGTATACTGATTTAATCCAGTACCTGTATGTCGGGCCTTGCTAGACTTTGATTGGGATTGGCCATAACATCGGCCATTCATTATAATTGCCTGGCCCCACCCCAAAGTGACAGATTTTATTACCAAGCCCCCTTAATTTAAGGATGCAGTTTTTTTGAATTACAGGAGAACTGTATTCGGCTGTGTTTGCCTTTTTCTCATTTTGTTTGCCCTGATAAGGGAATGAATTATATGACTCAAAAAATAATGGTACTACTTGGAGAAGATTCAACTGAAATTGATGGATCTCTTTTGACGCTGCTGGAAAAAAAAGGGATTCGGTGCCTTACCTGTGCCAATGGTATTGACCTGGTCCGACGGGCAATTTTGAAAAATCCAGATGTAATTCTTATTGATGTATCGCTTGCTCGTATGAACGGATATCAGTGTGCAAGATTGTTGAAATATGATCTCGTAACCCGTAATACACCGATTATTCATTTTGGGATGGGGGCAAGTCCCGTGGATCATTATTGGAGCAAGGTGTGCGGAGGAGACCTGTTTCTTGATCTGCCTCTTGGATCGGGAGTTTTGGAGAGTGCCATAGGTTCCCTGGTGTCGGCGACTGCCAAGCGTTCTAGACCCGTTACCTCTGCAAGTATTATCCCTGAAATGAGTGATCAGTCGATTCTGGGGCTTGCTAGCAATATTCTTGAGCAAGATCTGCTACGCCTTAATATTTTAAAAGAGATTAATATGGTGGATACCATTTCCAGTACTCCCGGAGAATTAATTTCTTCTCTGTTTGCCATCATTAATTCCCTTTATCCCTTTTCCTCAGGATCTGCGCTGCTGATTTATGAGGATCACATCGACTTTTATTTCTGCAGAAACGGAACCACAGGGGGTAACCGCGCCACTGAGATTAAATCCTTGATCCTTGATCAGTTAAAGCGTCGTCAGGATGTTTACATTGATCCTGAAATGGTGGTTGATATTTTCCTTGAATCCGAAATTTCCGGTCCGGCATCCGATGAAAATGAAGATGTGTATCTTCACATCGGTGAGGCCCAGGGGCCGGTACAGACGGCCTTGGCATTTGAGAATATTCATCTGGAAGGCTATAATCGGGAAGAAAAATCCATTTTTCACGTGGCCCTGGATCTTGCCCGGGGGGGTATAGAAAAAAAGATTTTTTTTCGGATGAATCAGGAGCTGTCTTTAATTGATATTACAACCCGGGGGTATTCCATTACCTTTTTCATGGAAGTTCTGGCCCGAGAAATGGAAAATGCCACACGCCATAATTATGTCATTACGCTTTTTACTCTGCTGTTTGTTAATTTTGCCGCCATCACAAAGGACATGGACACCGAACAGCTCAAAATTCTGATTAAGGCCGTGCAGACATCTATTTTAAGAAGTATGCGTAAAACCGATGTGGTGGCCCGGTGGAACCAGGCCAATTTTGCATTTTTATTAACCCACACAGCCCTGGAAGGCTCAAGAGAGGCCATTGTGAGGGTGAAAAAAAATCTTTTAACGGATTTGTCCGGTATGGGGATGGATGTGCGACAGCTTCAGCTGAATTTCGGTATCTGCCAGTATAATGCCAATCGTGATAAAACGGCGGAAATTTTTCTTAAAAACGCCATGCCTCGGAATAAGAAAAAGAGCTCCTGACGCCATCATCAATGTTTAGGAGTGCCCGCTGATAACACCACCACCGTGAGCCCGGTTGACAGGAAATATGGAAAATAAAAAAAAAGATCATAAAGGCAATAAACTTCGCCTGGGAGAACTTCTGGTTGAGGAAGGCGTTCTTTCTGAAGAGCACAGAGACCAGGCCTTGGCCATTCAAAAAAAACTTCCCATATACAAGACCCTGGGGGAAATCTGCCTGGAGGAAAAATTTCTCTCCCGGCGGGATCTCAATCGGGTGCTGGCCAAGTATCATAAACGTATTCCCCTTGGTATGCTTTTGATGAATCTTGGCATGATCACCAGCCATCAGCTCAAGGATGCCCTGCAGGAACAGAAACAAACCGGTGAAAAAATCGGAACAATCTTCCTTAAAAGAGGATTTATCAATGAGAAAGTCCTGGTGGACACCCTGGCTACCCAGATGGGCATTTTAAAAATATTTCCGGATTTTCATATCATTGATCGCAGGCTTTTAAAGGGATGGAGTGAGGATTTCCTTAAGAAAAATTTGGTGTTGCCGGCATTCAAGGAAAAAGGGGAAGTCACCGTCATCATGACAGACCCCTTTAACCATGAACTCATCCAGGATGTAGGCCGCATGTTTCAATGCAAAATACGCCCCGCCATTGCAACCTCCATGGATATAAAGCGTGCCCTGCAGCAGCATTTTCAGAAGGTGTCCCTGGATGTAATGCCCCGCATGGCAGTCAAGGCCGTGGATGATAAGGACCTGGTGGTGGGAGACAAAGGCCTTTCCTTTGGTAACCAAGACGGAGTGGTGGGGGTCCTTGATTTTATTATCAGCAATGCCATTGCAGAAGGGGCAAGTGACGTCCACATAGAGCCCAAGGAGTCCAGTCTCCAGGTCAGGTACCGCATTGACGGGATGCTGCATCATAAAACCGACCTGCCGGTTTCCATGGCACCAGGCCTGAGTTCCCGCATTAAAATCCTGTGCAAACTTGATATTTCCGAGAAAAGAAAACACCAGGACGGCAGGCTTCGTGCCCAGGTCATGGAACGGGATGTGGACATGCGTGTGTCTGTGTATGCGGCAGCCTTTGGTGAAAACATTGTCATTCGGATACTGTATCGTCAGAGCAACTTCATTGATATTGATCAACTGGGTATCACCCCTAAAAACAAGCGGAAATTCCTTGAACTCATGGCTCTGCCCTCGGGTATTATCCTGGTGACTGGTCCCACCGGCAGTGGTAAGACCACCACCCTTTATTCTGCCATAAATCACATCAATGACGGCTCAAAATCCATCATCACCGTGGAAGATCCGGTGGAGTATGTCATGGAAGGCGTGGTTCAGGGACAACTCAATCATAAGCTTGGTCATACCTATGTGGATTTCATCAAATCCATGATGCGTCAGGACCCCGATGTAATCATGGTGGGGGAGGTCCGAGACCCCTTTTCCGCAGAAGCTGTTATCCAGGCCTCCCTGACCGGACATAAGGTGCTGACCACCCTGCACACCGAAGATGCCACCGGTGGTCTTTTGCGTTTGATGGACATGGGTATTGATGCTTTTCTCATTACCTCCACGGTGACGGCGGTGATGGCCCAGCGACTGGTCCGGGTGCTTTGTCCCCGTTGCAGAAAAGCTTATACGCCGGACGCGGCCCAGCTGGCCATACTGGGGGTGGACCCCACTGTTTCAGAAAAAATAACTTTTTATAAAGCCGTGGGATGCAGTTCCTGTGATCACATGGGCTACCGGGGTCGCACCGGTATCCATGAATTGCTGTGCATGAACGATAAAATTAGAGATGTCTTGCTGCGCCACAGTACCGTAAATGATATTAGGCGGGTGGCAAGATCCAAAGCGGGCTTGATGACCATGCGGGAGGATGGGTTTTATAAATTGATGAAAGGGGTAACCTCCTTTGATGAGATTTCCCGGGTACTTCCCTGGCAGGACACCGACGACGATATGCTGCGTTCAGCAGATGAAATTATTGCCATGGCCCAGGATCCAGCGTCTCCCTCCGAACTGGGCAGCATTTCCGGCGGCGTCGTGGATGCAGATAAAGCAGAAGGAAAGGATGGCGCTGTAGCCAACAGGGGAAAAAACGGCGAGTTATGCCGGGTGTCTCTGGATATTTCATCCATTGATAATACCATGGACAGTCTGATTTATTTTTTTAACACCTACCTGATAAACCTTGCTGGACAGATACAGGATTCTAAGTCCATGGAAGAACGGGATCGTTTTGTTGATTTCATGAAAGGCGCCATGAAACAGGCCCGAGCCCTTACCATTTCTCCATTTGCGGATCTGGTGCTTCGTAAAAAAAACGATGAACTGGAAATTATGGTGGAACTTCTTGTGCAGGAGCGTTCATTGAAGACCGCAAAAAGTGGGATGGTTGATAAAGGGCCCCGGCTGCTTCATTTTATAAAAAACCGGGATAAAACCCCTGGCGCTTCTTGCCCGGAACAGGGTTCAGGAGAAATGAATACCGGTGGGGATGGCAGCGGCATGTATCGAAAAGTGGTAAAAAAATTGCTGTGGCAGCCACGGCAGCCCCCCTTGATTTAACCCGGCAACCGTCCCGGCATTGCGGTCAAGCTTGCCTTGCTGGCATTTTTTTGAAATTTTTTCTTTAAAGACAGTTAAGAAGGGCAGGGCTATTTTACCAGTGTTTCAAAAATGTGATATTCTTCAATGTGGTAATGGGGCTCGGGATAAATGGCAATGGGGCTTTTAACCTTGACTTCCAGAGAAGAAATAAGATGTTTTTCCTCTCCGTGGAGCAGCTGGGCAATTTCGGGGTGTACCTTCACCGTGAAGCGGTTGCCCATCATGTCCGTGGCTTCATTTAGCAGATCTCGGTAAATCTTGTGGCAGATGGATTTTCCAGACAGGAGCATGCCGTCGCCATTGCAGTAAAAACAGGGCTCGCACAGGGTTCGGGTGAGGTTTTTACGTACCCTTTTGCGTGTCATTTGCACCAGCCCAAGTTCTGACAAGGGCAGCACATTGGTCTGGCTTTTGTCTTTTTTCAGGGCTTCATTGAGGTGTGACATGACTTTTTCCCTGTGCTGACTTTTTTTCATGTCTATGAAATCAATGATGATGATGCCTCCGATGTTTCTTAATCGAATCTGGTAGGCGATCTCCTTGACGGCTTCAAGGTTGGTCTTGACAATGGTTTCCTCAAAATTGTGCTTTCCCACATATCGCCCGGTGTTTACATCAATGGCCACCAGGGCTTCGGTCTGCTCGATGATGATATATCCCCCGGATTTAAGCCATACCTTTTTTTTAAGTGCCCTTGCGATGTCTCCTTCAATGTTGTAGGCATCAAAAATAGGCTCCACCCCGGTGTAATGTTCCACGGACACCTTGAGATCAGGCATGAGCTTTTCAAGGAAATTCAATACATTATCGTAGCCTTCCCGGGAATCTATGATGAGCTTGTCCGCCTCATCGTTTAACAGATCCCGCACCGCGCGGAAAGTGACGGTGAGATCCCGGTACACCAGGCAGGGCGCGGAAACGGTTTTGTTTTTTTTCTGGATATCCTCCCAGGTTTTATTGAGAAAGGATATTTCTTTTTTCAGTTTGCGTTCCTGGATGCCCTGGGCAGCGGTTCTGAAAATATACCCGAAATTATCCTTTCTCAGGGAAAGCAAAAGTTCTTTGAGCCGGGTGCGTTCCCTTTCATCCACAATGCGCTTGGATATGCCGATGTGATCCACCGTGGGCATTAATACCATGAATCGGCCGGGCAGGGAAATATGGGTGGTGACCCGGGGACCCTTGGTGCCGATGGGGGATTTTGATATCTGAACCAGAATTTCCTGGCCCTCGGTGATGAGATCTTCAATGGGGCAGTCGGTTGTACGGTTGGATCTCCAGTTGACAGGAGGGGGGCTGTCTTCTTCTTTAAGCTCCGCTGCATCGGCATCTCCATCTGCATCGGAGTCATTTTCCTGCTCAAATCTTTGGGCCAGGGCCGCAGTGGTATCATCGAGTATATCATCCACGTAGAGAAATGCCGCCTGGTTCAGGCCTATGTCCACAAATGCCGCCTGCATTCCTGGTAGTACCCGCTGCACCCGGCCTTTGTAAATATTACCCGTGATATTGGATTCATCTCCCCGTTCCATGAACAATTCCACGATATTTCCATTTTCAAGCACGGCAACCCGGGTTTCATGTTCGGCGGCATTGACTACGAGTTCTTTCAGCATGTGGGGGTATCCTGCCTTATTTTGAGAATCCGGGCCGTGTGGAGAATGTCCTCTGGAATTTCAAGCGCGTCCTGTAATATCTCCGCCGGTCTGATGATTCGATTTTGATCTTTTTTTAATACAATTTCAAGGTGAGAACTGTCAATTATTTTCAATTTATTCGTGACTTTCCGGAGGTCTGTGGTGCGGGTCTTCCCTTTGAAATTACGCTTTTCCACAATGAACTGATCTGCCCCCAGGAAGTTTTCTACCCGGGTGGCATCAATGGTGTAATCAGGGAGAGATACCCGGTAGGTGGTGGGCAGGTCCCCTGTTTTCTTGTTGAGAAGCGCCACGGGAACGCACCGGGTGATGGAAAGCCCCCGGGGAAGTATCCGGTTGAGTTTTTCCGTGATGTCCACGGGATCGGTTTTAATGTGTGCATGGATATTAAAAAATTCCTCTTCACTTTCCATGCCCACGGGCAGGGGATTGTCAAAGGACAGCTTCATGGATGGTGAAAACCCTTTGGAATATTTTACCGTGATGCCGATGCGACGTATGGCCCGCCGGATGATTTTGGCAAGCTCCAGGTGGCCGAAATGTCTGGCATTGTCAAGACGTGTGTAAAAACAGCGAAACTGGGTAAAATGTTCGGGGGTGCTGTCCATCATCGGGGGGCTTGCATCTGTCAACGCTAAAATGTCTGCCGGGGGATGGAGCACCGGCTGGATTTTTTTAAAATCGCAGATACCGCAGCCCATGCATTCGTCTTCCCGGCAGTCCGGGGTCAGCTGGGGAACAAGTGCTTTCTGGTATTCCTTTTCCATGAATTTGTCTGAAATGCCGCAGTCAATGTGTGCCCAGGGCAGGCGTTCTTCAGGGGCGCGTTCCCTGGTTGTATAAAACAGTGGATCTATTTCTTCCTTTTGAAAGGCTGCCTGCCAGGTGGCAAAGTTAAAACTGTCGGACCACCCGTCCAGACGGCATCCCATTTTCCATGCTGTGACAAGTACCCTGGAAAGTTTTCTGTCCCCCCTGGCCCATACCCCTTCAAGTACGCTCATGTTGGGGTCCTGCCATTTAAGATTGATGCCGGGGTGGCGCAGATGTTCTTTCAGGTACAGAAGGTTTTCCCGGGATTTTTCCGCAGGGATCTGGCTGCAACGCTGGAAAGGTGTGTGTGCTTTGGGGATGAAGGTGGCAAAACTGACATTGATCTGGCTTTTCCCTTTGACCTTAATGGCGGCAAGTGTCCTTGCCATGTCACAGATGCCTTTGATATCTTCAATGGTTTCCGTTGGCAACCCGTTCATGAAGTAGAGCTTGATGCGTCGCCATCCAAGCTCAAAGGCACTGTTCACGGTGTTGAAAATATCTTCTTCGGTGATGTTTTTATTGATTACATCCCTTAGGCGCTGGGTTCCCGCCTCCGGGGCAATGGTGAAGCCGGTTTTTTTTACCTTTTTGATGATTCTCATCAGCTCCGGTGTCAACCGACCTGCCCGCACCGAGGGAAGGGAGATGGCGGTACAATGGTTGGCATTTATGCTGAGAAGATTTTCCATGAGATTGGCCAGATCCCCATAATCTCCTGTGCTTAAGGAAAGCAGGGATACATCACTGTAGCCGGTTTCTTTTAAAGATTGGCGGGTGATATCAAGAAGGTCCGACGTTGCGCGTTCCCTCACCGGGCGGTAGATCATTCCGGCCTGGCAGAACCTGCATCCCCGGGAGCATCCCCGGGCAATCTCCAGGCGTAATCTATCATGCACCGGCTTGCCAAAGGGTACCACCGGCGCTGTGGGAAAGGCAACATTGGCAAGATCAGGCAGGATGGCTCTTTTTATCTGTTGATAATCTGCATGGAGGGGCGTCATCTGCTGGATACCTTCGATGTCGTAATCCACTTTGAAAAAAGATGGTACATAAACGCCCTGAAGGGTGGAAAGTTTTTTTAAGAGTTCCTGTTTATCTGTGCCTCTTTGCTTTTTCCACTGGATCACAAGCCGGGACAGTTCCACAATTATTTCTTCTCCGTCCCCGATGATAAAGGCATCAAAAAAATCGGCCAGGGGTTCCGGGTTAAATGCACATGGACCGCCGCCAATTATCAGGGGAAAGCACTCTTTTCGGTCCCTTGCATAAAAGGGAATGCCGGACACATGGAGCATGGTCAAAATATTGGTGAAATTGAGTTCGTACAGCAGGCTGAATCCAATTATGTGGAAATCCTTTAAACTTATTCCCGATTCCAAGGAAAAAAGAGGCAGGCCTTTGTCCAGAAGTTGCTGCTCCATGTCTGGAGCCGGGGTGAAAAAACGCTCGGCGGCAATGTTTTCTTGCTGATTTAAAATGGTGTAGAGAATCTGCATGCCAAAATGGGAGGTACCGATTTCATACAGGTCGGGGAATGCCAGGGCAAAGGTCAAGTCCATGTGGCTGAGGTCTTTTTTAACGGTGTTGACCTCAGATCCTAAATATCTGCTGGGCATCTCCACAAAGGGGAGGATGGCTTGTATATTTTGTTGGTTCATGATAGAGAACTTTTAATAAATCCATGTTGTTTGATTGTTTAGTGTGAATAAGAATTATTACATTTTATCTTGGATAAAGCAATGGTAAAATGATGGGTTCCGGCCGAATGCTGCAATTGTGATGTTGATGCCCCTCAGGCGCTGTCCCTGGACAGTCGGTATCAGAATTGCCGGGCTGATTTGTCATGTTAAGGAGACACAATGCAGAGACTGAAGATAAAACAGCTCCTTGGTGGAACGACTGCCATGGATCGTGTGCTGGTAAAAGGCTGGGTGCGAACCAAGCGTGACTCTAAGACCTTTTCATTTATGGAATTAAACGATGGGTCCTGTCTGCAGAATATCCAGGTGATAGCAGATGAATCCCTTGATAATTACGCCAGAATTGTAAAAATCACCACGGGCTCCGCCCTGTGTGTCCAGGGACGGCTGCTGCCCTCCCCGGGCAAGGGCCAGAAATGGGAAATTCATGCGGATAATCTGGAAATTGTCAGTGTAGCTCCCGAAGACTATCCCCTGCAGAAAAAACGCCATTCCGATGAGTTTTTAAGATCCATTGCCCACCTGCGACCCCGCACCAATAAATATGGTGCCATGTTCCGCATTCGATCGGAAATGGCCTTTGCCATTCATCAATTTTACCGGGACAGGGGCTTTTCCTATCTCCACGCCCCGGTGATCACCGGTTCTGATTGTGAAGGTGCCGGAGAAATGTTTCGGGTCACCAGCCTGGATCTTGACCGGGTGGCACAATCGGGAAAGATGAACGCAGCGGAGGATTTTTTTGGCCAGGAATCCAACCTGACGGTGTCCGGGCAGCTGTCTGCGGAGATGTTTGCCATGGCGCTGGGAGATGTTTATACCTTTGGTCCCACCTTCCGGGCAGAAAATTCCAACACCAGTCGTCATGTGGCCGAATTCTGGATGCTGGAACCGGAAATGGCATTTTGCGACCTTGACGGTAACATGGACCATGGGGAAGAAATCATTAAATACTTGACCCGTCATGCCATGGATCACTGTGGGGAAGATCTTTCTTTGTTTATACAGTTTGTGGATAAAGGATTGCAGCAGATGCTTGATATCCTTGTCCGGGAACCCTACGAGCGGATCAGTTATGCCGATGCGGTGTCCATCCTGGTAAAGTCCGGCAGGCAATTTGATTACAAGGTGACGCAGGGCATGGATCTTCAGTCTGAACATGAACGTTTTCTTGCCGAGGAATATTTCAAAAAACCGGTGTTTCTAACCCATTATCCCAAAACCATCAAGCCTTTTTACATGCGGTTAAATGACGATGGTGAAACGGTGGCCGCCGTGGATCTGCTGGTTCCCCGTATCGGGGAAATCATTGGCGGCAGCCAGCGTGAGGAACGCCTGAATGTCCTGGAGGAACGCATGGCGGAAATGAATTTGTCCGGGGAGGCTTATTGGTGGTACTTGGATTCCAGGCGCTTCGGGTCTGTTCCCCATGCCGGATTTGGCATGGGATTTGAGCGGTTTCTCATGCTAATCACCGGAATAACAAATATCCGGGATGTGGTGCCCTTTCCCCGAACCCCGGGAAGTATTGATTTTTAAGCACCTCAAATGGATATGCTGGATATTTTACTTGCTTTTTTTTATATTTTTTTTATAACTCAAGCTGGTTGAAGTTTGATATGAAAAAGTGGGTATTGGGCGCTGTGTGCTAACAGCAACGACTTTTTCATAATTCGTTGTGGCTGGTGCTTACTGCATGTATGTTATATAAAAAACCAATAAACATTAAAATGAATTCGGGAATGCAACAGGAGATTTTTTAGATGCCCACACTGGAAGAAAGAAAAGCGGAAACAAAGAAGAAGCTGAAAGCTCGTTTAAAAGATCGAAGCGAGGAACTGGGGGTTTCCCCTGAATTCTCAGAATACATTGAAATGATGGAAACCTACCTCTTGACTTTGGAAAGGCGGGTGCTGCGCCTTGAAAGAGAGCATGATCTCCACGGGAAGGATGTGCTGCAGATGGAACTCTGATTGAATATCTCAATCCGTTGATCACATACCGGTTCCAATCAAAGCCCCCCTTCCTCAATTTATTTATAAAGGGGGGCTTTGCAATCAGGCAGTATCCTGGATGGATTATTATTGGACCTGGGCGTTCTTGATGGCCACTTCTTCAAAGGTTTTGATCTCTGCCAGAATTCGGGTGGCCGCTTCCAGCAGCTGAAAGGCCAGGGCAGCACCGGTGCCTTCACCCAGCCTGAATTTCAGATCCAGCAGAGGCTCAAGCCCCATTCTGTTGTGCATGAAGGTGTGACCCACTTCAACGGAGCGGTGACCGGCAAAGAGATACTCTTTTGCATGGGGGGCAAGCTCACAGGCAATCAAGGCACCCGCTGTTGAAATAATGCCATCACACACCACAGGGATGCCATGGGCGGCAGCCCCCAGCACCAGCCCTGCCAGTCCGCCTATTTCAAGGCCGCCCACCTTGGCAAGTACATCTATGGGATCTTTGGGGTCCGGAGCGTGCAGGACAAGCCCCTTTTCAATGACGGCAATTTTATTTTTCAGCATTTCATCATCAATACCGGTGCCCCGGCCGGTGAGTTCAGAAACGCTGATGCCGGAAAAAGCTGCAATGATGGCCGCAGACGGGGTGGTGTTGCCGATGCCCATGTCTCCGGTGCCCAGAAGATCCACGCCTTGTTTCTCCACTAGTTCATCCACGATTTCAATGCCGGCGGTGATGCTTGCAATGGCCTCTTGTCTTGTCATGGCAGGGGTTTTTGTGAAATTGGCGGTGCCTTTTTTCACCTTTTTGTGAAAGATGGGAAGCGTGGGGCTGAAGTCAAAATTCACCCCCAGATCCGCCACCTTTACCTGGGCACCCACATGCTTTGCAAGGACATTGATGGAGGCCCCCTGATTTACAAAATTATCCACCATCTGGGGGGTCACCTCCTGGGGGAAAAGGCTGACACCTTCTTGAACCACCCCATGATCTCCAGCACAGGTGATGATCATTTTTTTTTTGAAAGAGACGTCAATGGTTCCGGCAATGGCGGCAAGTTTGGCACCCACCCCCTCCAGAATACCAAGGCTTCCGGCAGGTCTTGCCTGTTCGGCCAGTCTCTGCAGCGCTTTTTCTTTTGTTTTTAAATCAGAGGGGGTGATTTTGTTTAATGTCTGCGTCAGTTTTTCCATTTTTTATCCTTCATAACGCCATGATCAGGCTTTAAATTATCTGCTTATTTTATCGTTTTTGATGTCATTGGCAAACACTTCCATTCCTTTTTTCATGGCACAGAAGTCCCCGCACATGGTGCAGGTTTTCTCTTCTTGGGGACAGCGTTCCTGTCGCATCTGTTTTGCAACTTCAGGAAAGAGGAGATATTTTTCAAGATCGCCCCAGCGCATGTCCCGTCGGGCCATGGAGGCCAGTTTTTCATTTTCCCTTCTGTCCGGGTATTTGGCAATGTCCCCGATTCTTACGGCCAGACGGGTGGCCCGGACCCCTTCTCTTACATCTGCTTCAGTGGGCAGGGCAAGATGTTCGGCAGGCGTGATATAACACACCAGATCCGCCCCATGCCAGGATGAGGTGGCAGCGCCAATGGCCGAGGTGATGTGATCATAACCGGCCCCGGTATCTGCCGGCAATGGACCCAGCACATAGTAGGGGGCATTGCCGCTCATTCTCTTTTCCAGCATGATATTGCCCTGTATTTCATCCAGGGGCACATGACCGGGGCCTTCCACCATCATCTGACACCCTCGTTCCCTTCCCAGTTCTGCCAGTTCGCAGTTAATGATCATTTCAGCCATCTGGGCACGATCGTGGCTGTCATGGATGGCACCTGCCCGGATGCCGTTGCCCAAAGACAGAACGGCATCGTATTTTTTCATGAGATCACACACCCGGTCAAACTGTTCATACAGGGGATTTTCCTTGCCGGTGGCATCCATCCAGGCCACCATGAAGGTACCGCCCTTGGATGCAAGGCCGCCATAGCGAAAGCCCTGTTTTCTTAAACGTTCAATGGTGTACTGGTTGATGCCACAGTGGATGGCCATGAAGCTTAAGCCGTCTGCCAGCTGTTTTTCTATGAGGTCAAAGAGAAATTCCGGGTCCAGTTTGGAGGGGTCTTTATATTTTCGGCCGGTTTCTTTAAAGGCCTGGTAAAGGGGGACATTGCCCACGGGCAGGTTCACGGCCTTCAATACTTCCCGACGGATGGCATCCAGATCTCCCCCGGCGGAGAGTTCCATGAGGGTGTCAGCCCCTTCTTCTTCGGCGATGATGGCTTTTTTGACCTCTGCTTCAATATTGCAGATATCTGAAGAGGTACCGATGGATGCATTGATTTTTGTGCGAAGCCCGGTACCAATGCCCACGGCTCTCTGGTTTTTTCTGGAGGGATTGCAGGGGATGACAATTTCACCCCGGGCCACACGGTGGCGGATGAGTTCCGGGGAGATGTTTTCGTCGGTGGCGACCTGGTTCATTTGCGCAGAGATGATCCCGTCCCTGGCAATTTCAAGCTGGGTTTTCATTGATTTTCTGTCCTTTCCTGGTCATGTTCCGGACAGTTTCCCGGAACTGACTGTGGTGTCAGCCCTGGGATTTACCATTTCACCAAAGGGGTTTCATTACCGTATCGGGCAGGTCTTCTGACTGACGGATCATTGAAATATTCTGCGTCTTCCCACAACGTTTTTTAATGACGCTGCAGTGACATGGGTGCAGGTTTCTCCCCGTTCACAGCGGCGGGACCGTTCCGGATTTTAACCGGATTCCCTATTAAGGCATGGTGCCGCCCGATACAGTGCTAAATTTGGATGGCAAAAATACCATGGGAGGATGCCGGTGTCAATCCTTAAGCTTTAAAATAAACGGCAGGCCCATAAGTCCGATGAAGGCGCACGCCAGGTACATGTTTTCAAGTCCGATGAGGTCTGCAATTCCCCCCACCAGCACAATGGCAATGGAGCGGGTGACAAAGGAAATCATCATAAAAAGGCCGTTGGCCGCCGATGGATTCCCCATGGATTGTTCCTGGATGATGGCCAGCATCACCGGGGTGGTGGAAAGGATGCTGAATCCGGTGAGGCAAAGGAATATGGCTTTGACAGCCCCGGTGGTGATGATGAACAGAAAAAGACTTGCCGGTGCCAGCAGAACAGCGGCACAGAGAATTTTCTTTCTTCCCAGGGTGTCACTTAAAATACCTGCACTTAATACTCCGGCAACCCCAAAGGCCTCGTACAGGGCAAGGGCGCTGCCGGCAAGCCAGAGATTTCCGGTCTGTCGTTCTATGAACACAGGAAGAAACACCCCCATGGCAGAGTGCATGAAGGCCCTGGCTGTGAGAATACCGGCAAGGGGAAAAAGCACATGTCCGATGTCCCTGGTGGTGGCAAAAATAGATGTTTTTCTGGGGGAATTGTCGTTGTCCATGTCCAGGGGGGCAAGTTTAATATAGAGCATCACCGATGTTATCAGGGCAAAAATCATCATGGGGTAAAATCCGGCAAGTCCTCCCATGGATACTACCCCAACGGCAATGAGGGGGCCTGACATGCGTGCGGCCTCCCCCCCTGTCATGTAAAAACTCATGCCCCGACCCTTTTTGTTGCCCGATACCCTGGCAATAACGCCGGGGGCCGGTACATGGTAGAACGCCACACTGATACCTGACACAAAAAACATCACCAGCAGCATCCAGTAGGAAGATGCCATGCCAATGAGGCACATGGGGATGGCAGTCAAGCTGGGGGCCAGAATAATGGCCCATCGGGCAAGACCCCTGCGGTCGGCCAGAGCACCTATGAAAGGGTTCATCAGGGCCGGTATCTGCATGACGGTGGATAATAATCCCGCCTGGGACAGAGAGATGGAAAGCTTTTCAATGATCAGGGGCAGTACCGGGGCCAGAAAGCTTGTGTAGATATCATGGATGAAATGGGAAAAGGAGAGTAGCAGAACGTGCTGGGTATGAAATTTATTGTCATGGGGTGCCATGGAGAAGGGGTCCTTATGAAGATGCATGCATCCCCGGGAAAGTCGGTTATAGGGGCCGGGCTTGGGCTTATGGGCGTTATTCCCAGAAAAATTCGGAAGTTTGGTCATAAGATGGGCCATGCCGGGGAGGGGCCAGGCTTGCGTTATTGATACTTTTACTTAAATTGTTTTTTTTAACATAGGCTGTTGATAAAAGCACAATAACATAAGCCTGATCCCATTTGTCCGCCAATTGAGACAGGTGGCCCATTTTCGGCATGCATGGGGTCGGACCCATAACGCCCATAAGACAAGCTTGACCCCGTTTTTACAGGCTGCTAAATATCATAATAAAGGAAAAATTCATGGGGATGGGGCCGGCTGTTCAGCGGTGTTACCTCGTTTTCCCGTTTGTAATTAATCCATTTTTCAATGACATCTTTGGTAAAAACATCCCCTTTGAGTAGAAAATCGTGGTCTGCTTCCAAGGCATCCAGGGCTTCTCCCAGGGAACCTGGCGCCGAGGCCATTTCCGCCAGCTCCTCCGGGGGCAGGTCATAGATGTTTTTATCCATGGGATCACCGGGATCAATCTTGTTTTGAATACCGTCCAGCATAGCCATGGTCATGGCGGAAAAGGCAAGATATCCGTTGCAGGAGGGGTCCGGGGTTCTGAATTCAATGCGTTTGGCCGCAGGAGCGCTGGAGTACATGGGAATCCGGATGGAGGCGCTGCGGTTTCTGCTGGAGTAGGCAAGGTTGATAGGGGCTTCAAAGCCGGGTACCAGGCGTTTATACGAGTTGGTGGTGGGGTTGGTGATGGCACAAAGGGCTTTGCAGTGTTTGATGATCCCTCCGATGGCCCACAGGGCTTCCTGGGAAACACCGGCATACTTGTTGCCGGCAAACAGAGGCTTTCCTTCCTTCCAGATGCTCAGATGGGTGTGCATGCCTGTTCCGTTGTCCTCAAAGAGGGGTTTGGGCATGAAAGTGACGGTGTGATCATATTTTGCGGCAACATTTTTAAGCACATACTTAAACCAGGCAAGGGTATCTCCCATATTTAGAAGGGTGCTGTATTTAAGGTCGATTTCCGACTGACCCGCCGTGGCCACCTCGTGGTGCTGGCATTCCATTTCAATGCCCATGTCTTCCAGGGTGAGCATCATTTCCGTTCGCATGTCCTGGTATTTATCTGCGGGGGGAAGCGGAAAGTACCCCTGTTTGTGGCGGATTTTGTATCCGGTGTTGGGAATTTCTTCCCGGCCGGAATTCCAGATGCCCTCATCGGAATCAATTTCATAAAAAGCCGCATTGTTTTCCGAGGCAAATCGGATATTGTTGAAAATAAAAAATTCCGGTTCCGGTCCCACAAAGATGGTATCTCCGATGCCGGTGCTTTTAATGTATTGTTCGGTTTTGCGGGCAATATAGCGGGGGTCACGGCTGTAGGGTTCGCCGGTGATGGGGTCTTTTATGTCCCCTAAAAGTACCAGGGTGGGTTCTTCAAAAAAGGGGTCTATTTTTGCCGTTGAGGGGTCCGGCACCACCACCATGTCGCTGTTGTCAATGTTTTGCCATGCCCGCATACTGGATCCGTCAAATCCGAATCCATCTTCAAATGAGGATTCCGTGACCTCACATGCCGGTACGGTGAAATGCTGCCAGGTGCCGGGGAAATCCATGTATCGGATATCAATAACCCTGATCTTCTCATCCTTTATTCTGGAAATAATCTGTTCCGGTGTCATTTTCATCTCCTTGCGATGATGGGTCTTGACAACACCACCGGCGCCTTCGGGTTTATACTGGGTCAGTAAGGTCGGGCTTTTACGATGGTGTTTTGATCAATTCCCAATAAAGGTATTGTTACAGTGCCTCGGTGCCGCGTTCTCCGGTTCGGACCCGGATAACCTGGTCAACGGGAAGCACAAAAATTTTGCCGTCACCTATTTTTCCGGTGTTGGCGGCTTTGCAGATGGTTTCCACCACCTCCTCTGCCCGTTCCTTGTCCACAAGAATTTCAATTTTAATTTTGGGGACAAAATCCACCACATATTCGGCCCCCCGGTAAATTTCCTTGTGGCCTTTCTGGCGGCCATAGCCTTTGACCTCGGAGATGGTCATTCCCTGAATACCAATTTCATTCAGGGATTCTTTTACATCATCCAGTTTAAAGGGCTTGATAATAGCTTCTATTTTCTTCATTGGTATCTCCTTTTTTGGGATCTTGTCCTGTGCCGGCCTTTGCGGGGCGTTCAACGGGGTTCTTTTTCAAGAATAATTTGTGGCAGTGCATTGAGGATGGCAAGTCTTGTGGCTTCCACATCCGGGGGGTCTGATAGTTTCTCATTTTGCAGGGTCTTGACATAAAATATATCCACCACCTGATCCACCTTGGTGGCTGCCATGGCAATTCTCACATCAATGCCCTGGAGGTAAAGGACATGGGTAATGGCAAACAAAAGGCCAGGAAAATCATAGGTGAATACTTCAATTATGGTGAAAAAACTGGAGGTCTCATTGTCGATCTCCACCCGGTTAGGTCTGGCAGTCTGACCCGATGAAAGGGTCAGCGTTTCAGGCAGTTTCTTTTTTAATCGATCAAGAAAGCAGTCGTCCGCAATGGCAAGGTGCAGGTCTTTTTCTGCTTTTTCCCATTTTTCCGTTTCAAAGAGTCGATCCCGGGGGGGCATTACCTTGAAAATATCAAGGGCCGTATTGTCACCCCAGGCATAGGCCTGGGAACCCACGATGTTGAGACCGTTCAGGAAAAACACACCAGCCAGTTTGAAGAAAAACCCCGGGGTGTCTTTTCCGCAGATGGCAATGGTTCGGATGTCGGTGTCGGGTTCTTTCTTAACCGTCCACAAAAAATCATTATTACCGAGTTTTTTATGAAGGTCAAGGTGTTCAATGATTTCTTCCGGGGGCACGTAGAGCAGATATCTGTGGGCCATGGAATCCAGGGCCCGGGTCAGCTCTGTTTCATCCCATGAGGGTTTCCTGAGTGCCAGTACATCTGTTTTTTTCTTTTGTATGATTTTTACGGCTTTCCGGGAGGCCAGCTCACCTTTTTTCAGGATGCCAAGAATTTTCAGAAACAGTTCTTTGAGTAAATTTTCCGTCCAGTCGTTCCAGGCTTTGGGGCCGGTGGCCCGGGAATCGGCCACGGTGAGAAGGTATAGCATCCGCAGTCGCCCCACCCGGTTGATACGCTTGGCGCAAAGAATAATGGTTTCCTCGTCACTGATATCCCGGCGGGTGGCGGCCTTGATGAGAAACAAGTGATTTTCAATGAGAAAGCAGATTTCATCAATGTTTGCCTGGGTATAGCCAGATCTTTTGAGAATCTTTGCGGCAATTTCGGCTCCCCGGAGGGAGTGTTCCAGGGCCGGATCTCCTTTTCCGATGTCGTGGAGCAGGGCCGCCATCAAAAGGTTTTTTCGGTTTCGAACCTCTTTGTGGATGGCGTGGTAAAATGCACTTTTGTCGTCGCCTTCGGTATCTTTTTTAAGGCCGTTGATTTCCTGTACACATCGAATGGAGTGCTTGTCCACGGGAAAAAGATGGTACTGATTGTATTGAATTTTGTGCAGAAGCCGGGAAAACTCCGGAATGAATTTCACCAGAAGGCCGGTGCTTAGCATGACGTTGAGTACATTGAATTCCCAGAAGGATGTGGCAAGTATTTTCTCAAAGTCTTTGACGTGGGAGGGATTTTTTCGGAATTTATCGTCCACCAGATGAACAAATTCCCCAACGATTCGTCTGGACTCAATGGAAAGGGGGGTTTTTGATCTACCGCTTTCCACAAATATTTTCAACAGCAGTCGGGGATCTCTGGGGATGTCACTGATGGATGAAAATTCCAGACGTCGGCGCTGAATTTGAATTCCCCGGGTGTGGGTGGAGCGGGCGGGAAAAGAGAAGCGTTTTCCCCGTTTGTCCAGTAAGATGGTTTCAGTGACCCGCTGGTTTGTCTCTTTTAAAAAATCCATCCGGGCGTGGAGTTCGCCCATGAAGTTTTCCACTGCCTGGTGACGGTATTTGCCTTTAAATCCAAGCAGTTTTGCTAACTCTACCTGGTGTTCAAAATGAAGCTGATCACATTTTCTGCCGGTGATGTAATGGAGCCGATTGCGGATGCTCCAGATAAAAGCCAGGGCTTCTTCAAGGGTTTCATATTCTTCGTGGGATAAAAAACCATTGCGTTCCAGATCCCTTCTGCAGCGAATATCTGCCTTGATGCGTGCATACCATAGCAGGGTGTGGTAGTCCCTTAACCCGCCGTGGCCGGATTTAAGATTGGGCTCCAGCAGGTAGGTGGAATCGCCAAAATCCCGATGGCGTTGTCTGCCGTTGTCAATGAGGCGGTTAAGGCTTTTTTCCTGGTATCGGGCGGACAGTTTTTTTCGAAATTGCTCTCTGAGTTTAAAATAGATGGGGGATGACCCGCAGATAAACCGCACATCGAGCATGGTGGTGAGGATATCAAACTGCTTCCAGGCCATGGAAAGACACTCTTTAATTGTCCTGATGGCGTATCCGGTTTCAAGGTGGATGTCCCACAGGGGGTATAAAATTTCTTTTACAAGCTGTTCTGTCTCCCGGGGTACTTTTTTTTCAAACAGCAGTAGCAGGTCCACATCGGAATGGACGCATTGCTCCTGGCGACCATATCCACCCAATGCCACCAGGACCACGGGATTGCCCTGGAACGTCATGGCGGCTGCAGCTTTGCTTTTTCCAAGGGCGGACTGAAAATATTCATCCAGAATTCTGGAAAAGGATTCCAGAAACCGGGGTTCTTTCTGGTTTAGGAAATTTTTAATCAGTTGATCCCGGTTCTGGATCAGTATGCTGGCGTCTGTCTTGTTTTTCATGGCGTCCGCTGCTCTGTAATGGTTTTTCGGTTAGTGATTTGTCATGCAAAGAAGGTGCCACTGAGATATATGGTGACGATGACGCGGGCATTCAGGGGTTTGAACCATGGGACAGCAGAATTTTATTGCAAATTTGTCATGCATTTTTCGTGGTAAATTGCAAAATTGTGCTGTGGATATGCCGGGCAATAACGATTGAATCGTTGCCTGGACAACCCTGTCTGATGGCAGATAGACAGGACGGTGGGTGGTGCACAAAAAAAAGCCGGGAAAATGGGAATGCGCCCAAAATATCTGCCCTCCCCGACATTCTCTTAGGAGGTGGCCTCCATTGTGACTAAACCCAAGTTTTCCGCGTTGATGTTATGACGACGTGGATTTCATGTGTTGCGTGACAGGGCAGTTCATGAAGTTTTTATATGGATGGGAACAGTGAATGTTCTGGTAATTATTTTTTGTCGTTCTCCAGTTTTTCCGGTTCTTTGTCTTCGGTCTCCACTTCTTTTGTGGCTTTTTTAAAATTTTTAATGCCCTTTCCAATGCCAGAACCGATTTCTGGAAGTTTCCCTGCACCAAAAATAATAAGAATGATCACAAGGATAATTATCAGCTCCGGCATACCAATTCCACCAATCATAGCGCACTCCTGTATCTGATGTGCCTCATCAGATTCTATGTGAAAACGAAAAAACAGTAAAAAGACTTTTTGTGACAGGTATTCACAAGCACTCTCCTGGAAGCCTGTAAATATAGCAAAATAAAATCATAACGTATAACAAAAATTTATAGCATCCGGAGTGTTCGGTGTCAATCATTTAAAGAACTTGGGAGGGGGGGCATAATATCTGGTCCTTCCTGAGAAGGGGGCTGCTTAACTTTTTTGACCTCATGGGCAGCCAACTGTCACGGGTGGCCCATGTTGTGACCACGCCCATTATGATAAAGGGCAGATGTGATGCTCCCACAGCAAATAGACAATAAAATCCTTGAGTGCCATTGAAAGATGCTTTATCCTGCCACAAAATATGACCATAAACCAATCAGACAATAAACACACAGACCCATAACCCCACGAATCCACACCAGGAGTTCCCATGACACCCAACAGAGAAAAGAAATTGCAGTTTTCAGGCGCCCATAAATATGTCCTTGATCCCGAACTTGCCGGCATCGTGAATATTTCCATGGCCCTGGAAATGCCCCTGCTCCTTAAAGGCGAACCCGGCACCGGTAAAACCATGCTGGCCCACGCCATTGCAGAGAGCCTTGGCATGCCCCTCATGGTTCTTAATGTAAAATCAAGCATGAAACTCATTGAAGCCCTTTATCAGTACGATACTCTCACCCGACTTAATGACAGCCGGTTCGGAGATTCCAAGCGGGATGTGAGCGACATTGACGCCTACATTAAAATGGGGAAGATCGGCCAGGCATTCATGGCAGAAAAGCGAACTGTGCTGCTCATAGACGAGATCGACAAGGCCGACACCGATTTCCAGGACGACATGCTGGACGTGCTGGATCAGATGCAGTTTGATATCATAGAAACTGACCGCACTGTCCAGGCCCGGCACCGGCCGGTGATCATCATTACCTCCAATGCCAAGAAAGATCTGTCAGATCCTTTTCTGGGCCGGTGCAATTTCCATCACATTGCCTTTCCAGATCCTAAAATGATGCGCAAAATTATATCTGTTCATTTTCCGGACATTGATACCACCCTGGCAGAACATGCCATTTCGTCGTTTTATACCCTTCGGGATGTGGACGGGATTGAAAAAAAACCGGCCACCCGGGAGCTCATCAACTGGATTCGAGCCCTGGATGCGGATCCGGATTTCCGGGCCAGGGATCTGGTAAAGGGGGCTGTGCCCTTTCTTGGGGTACTGTTCAAAAAAAGCCCGGATTATGAAAAGGTGCAGTCCCTTTCCACCAGACGTCGATTCTTTTAAAATCTGTTTTTGTTTGCATGTGGCTTTTGATTCTCTTTTATTGAAGTCTTATGGGGCTGCCAGAAATCAGGAGAATGGCCCATGTTGTGACCAGGCCCGGAGTGTATCATTACGGCTGGAGATGGAAACCTTTTTCAAAGCCTCGGCTTTTCAAGCGGGGCGGCCCGTTTTTACGGGGCAGGGATGCAGATATAATGTTTATCTCTTTTTTTTATAAGTTAAAGGAAGTCGGGATACCCGTTACCCCCACTTCATTTCTGACGCTTCAACGGGCATTGAACCGGGGGCTTGTGGACTCCCTGGATGACTTCTACACCTGCGCCCGGGCCATTCTTATCAAAAGTGAGCGTTATTTTGACCTCTATGACCAGGTGTTTTCCTTTTATTTTGAGGGGGTTCCTCTGCCGGAAAACCAGGGGTTTGAAATTGATGAACTGGCCCGGGCAATGCTGGATGAATGGTTAAAGGATCCAAAGCAGCTAAGTGATGCCCTGGGAATTGATCCGAAGACACTTAAAAATTTGACCCCGGAGGAACTCATTGATTATTTTAAAGAGCGGTTAAAAGATCAGAAGGGAAGGCACCAGGGCGGAAACAAGTGGATCGGCACAGGAGGTACCTCCCCGGTGGGGCATTCGGGCTATCACCCCGGGGGCATGCGGGTGGCAGGGGAATCCCGAAATAAGTCGGCCCTGAAAGTGGCCGGGGAAAGACGGTATAAAGATTACTCCGGCAGGGGACCTTTGACCCAGGCCATGATGGGGGAAGCATTAAAACGCCTTCGCAATCTGGTACCCAGTGGCCCCAGGGATCAGGTGAATGTGGATGAAACCATTTACCAAACCATGAAAAACGGAGGGGAGATTGAACTAATCTTTGATCGTTCGTTAAGGGATCGACTCAAGGTAATGCTTGCCATTGATAACGGTGGGTGGTCCATGGACCCCCATATCCCAGTGGTTCAGACTCTGTTTGATTATGCAAGATCCCAATTCAAGGAGGTCAGAACCTGTTTCTTTCATAATACCATTTATGATTGTGTCTGGGATGATCCGGCCCGGTATCGGAAACCCCGGGCCATTGACGGATTTTTAAAGATGGACCCTGAAACCCGTTTCATAGTGGTGGGGGATGCCAGCATGGCACCCTATGAACTCATGGCCCGGGATGGTTCCATTCATATCCAGGAACGCAGTGGAAAGCCAAGTATAGAAAGACTTAAATTCATTGCCGATACCTTTCCCCATGCCGTGTGGCTCAATCCAGTGCCAAGCCGGATGTGGGGTTATACCCATTCCATCATGACCATTGCGTCCATTTTTCCCATGTTTGAACTTTCCTTGGACGGACTTGAAAAGGCTGTGGCGCACATGATGTCCTGAGTCGGGAATATTTTTTTGGGGGAGGCTGGGATCTCCCTGGCGATGTCGGGGCAGGCCTTCCTGATTCCGTTGATTGCCCAACGGTGTTGGGTGGCCCATGTTGTAACCAGATCCATCAAACCCAAAAACATTTGATCCTCAAATGTCAGGAAATGTGGGAGATATTATAAAGCTCCAGGGTGTTGTTCCAGATGATTTCGGAAAGTTCATGGGGATCTTTGTGGGTGATGTCTGCGATCTTATGAAGCACAGCAGCCACAAAGGCAGGTTCGTTTCTTCGGGTTTTGTTTTTCATGGGGGCCGGGGTTAGATAGGGAGCATCTGTTTCAATGAGCAGTCGATCTTCCGGGATGAGAGAAATCAGTTGCCTTAGAAGCGCCCCGCGCTGTTGAAGGGTGACAATGCCGGTGACGCCGATGTGATATCCCAGGTCAAGATACTTAAACATCTCCTCCCGGGTCCCGCTGAAACAGTGGACCACCCCCCGACGTCTCTGATTGTCCATATCTGTGAGGATTTCAAGCAGTCTCCCTCCGGAATCCCGTTCGTGGAATATCATGGGAAGTTCCAGTGCATCGGCGGCCTCAATTTGACGGATGAACCATTTCTCCTGGACATCCATGGGCGAATGCATGCGGTTGAAATCAAGTCCGGTTTCCCCCCATGCTTTTACCTTTTTATGGGTCGCAAGGGACGTAAGTTCTGCCATTACATCCTCGGAGCAATGCTTTACGTCATGGGGATGGACTCCCACGGAGGTGAAGATGTGTGGGTGTTTTTCCACCATTTTTATGGCTTTTTTAGATGTCGCAAGGTCGACACCCGCCACCATGATGGCTTTTACCCCTGCTTCCCTTGCTCTTTGAAGTGTCTCTGGAAAATCATTCTGAAAACTTATATCATCTATGTGTGCATGGCTGTCAAATAGCCGCATTCCTGTCCCCCCGTTGTGTGTATGTTTTTTTGGGATTTAATGCCTTGCCTGAAACGTCAGAACAAAGGACAAAGACTGTACAAAAAAATCTTCAAGGGATCAAGGAAAAAGTCGGATGAAAGAAGATAAGCCCGGCAGGGCAGGGGAAAATCCAGACAGGCCGGAAGAAAAGCGGGCCGGGGGAAGCCCGCTTTTCTTCATGGGTGGATTTGATGCCTACAACTCCATCCAAAAATCAACCTCTTTATGTTTTCTGTGCACAGGGTTCATGCCCGGGGATTAAACCTTATTCGGTGGTGGGTATTGCCTCATCGCCGGAGGGTAGTTCCGGTGTTCCCTGCAGCAGAGGACAATTGGGTTTGGGGAAGCAGTGGGGGCGGCCTTTTTTGGGACCATGGAATTTGCCCCTGCCTTCAAATCTTCCCATTCCTTTTCCCATGCCGTGGAACATCATGGGAACCTGCAGTTTCGGTGCGATTGCCTTAACTTGCAGTGCAAACTCAACGCCCTTGGTCATCATGATTTTCTGGGCATCTGCAAGCTCCGCTGTGAGGGAATTTAGCTGATTCCGATCCGGTGAGGTGGTTTCCATGAGAATACGGATGGCTTCGTGGTTTGATACCATGACAACGCGCTGGGGGGCTGTTTCATCAACAAATTTTTGCCGCAGATCCATTATCTGGTTTTTCTGTTCCTGGGTCAGGGCTGCCCATTGCTGCCCGGGATTGTTCATAAAGCGTGGACAGTCATTGTTGCCCCGGTTTCTTTTGCCATTGCTGATGCCGGCAAATGCGAAGCTGGTGAGGGTCATAAGGGTGACGACGATGGCTGTGAAGATCAATGCCTGCTTTTTCATGGGATATCTCCTTGTAATTATGGTTTTAAAAAATTTTTTCAATCTCTGGCATTGGTATTGCTTTATTGTTTCCAATGCCAATGAAGAGCTAAAGTTGAGTCGTTATCTTACGGGAAAAAATATTTTTTCTTCTGGTGATTGTTAAAGCAAATGGCGTGCCAGGTTTGTTTTTTTTGTTCCAGAAGGCTTGAAAAAATAAAAATTGATTAACATCTAAAGATGTCGTGCCAGGTGTGTCAATGGGGCCGAGTCTGTTTTGTTGCCTTGTTATAAGTGTTTGTATTTAATTAAAAAGAGAAGCGGGGCGGACGGTGTCGAAAACTTGATTTCGTCCAAATCGGTCCATGGTGGTCCAATACCCAAAACATGGAACATACATCGAAGGACCCTCGGTTGGCTCTGGGGGGGGTAAATTAAATCCATTTGGATACTTATTACCCATTTTAATATATCCAATAGCGTAAAAAATATCCAATTTACCCGCGGATGAACAATCGGAGGCTTGGAGTTTGGTCGCAAGCGCTGCCATTCTGGGCTGGGGTCTGGCTTGTGTTACTGATACTTTTGTTGAAATATGCCTTGGAACATAGATAGTTATCAAAAACACAATAACGCAAACCAGCTCCTGTTGGGCCTTCAATTGCGCTGGGTGCCAGATAATATGATTCAGTCCAGGGCCTGATCATTGAGTAACAGGAAGGAATGATGTTAAAATTAAAAAAAATAAAGGGGGTGCCCGGACTTTCCCCTCTGGTGATCATCGGTATATTTGCCATACTGGTTCCTATTTTTGTATTGATGACCATTGACAATATCCGGGAGCAGAACGGCAGGATAAAGGAAAAGCTCACCGGGAAGGGGCTGCTGTTGATCCGGGCCTTTGAGGCGGGTACCAGAACCGGAATGATCACCACCCGGTGGGGGGGGAAGCGCGTGCAGCGCCTGCTTGCCGAAACGGCGGAGCAGCCGGAGATCGAATACATGATGATCACCGACCGCAGGGGCCTTATCCTTGCCCACAGCGATGAGAATCAAGTGGGAAAGCGTTATGAAGGGATGCCCGACATGGTATTTGAACAAGGGCTTTCTCCGCTGTTTCATCGGGAGGTTATTTCCCCCGGGGGAGTGAAGGTTTTTGAGGTGTATAAGGAGTTTACCCCGGCTCGGAGACACTTTAGATCGGAAAAGCATCCCCCGCCCCCGGGATGCGCCTTTGATGTAAAGGGGAATGCCTGGCGGTGCCCGCCTTCGCCATCCATGGATGATGTCCGGAAACAACATGCTTCCCGGTCTCCTGATAAAGATTGGTTTCAATCCCATTTTTCACCGGATGACGGTGGGGCGGACAGCCGTGAGCAGGTGATCTTTGCGGCCATAAACATGAAGGAAATTGAGCAGATCAAGCAACGAGCGGTGACCCATGCGATTTTCATGGGGTGCCTGTTTCTTGCGTTGGGAGTGGTGGGGGTGGTGTGTGTGGTGGCACTGCAGGGATACCGATCCGCCAGAAGTTCCCTTTCCAGGATCAAGGCGTTTTCCGATGATGTCATCGCTAACATGCCGGCAGGGCTTATAACCGTGAACATAGAAATGGAAATCACTTCCAGTAATGGGGCTGCCCTGGAAATTCTGGGCTATGAAAAACATACTTCTCCCATGCGCCTGCCTCCTGAGATGAAAGCCCTGGTGGACAAGATCAAGGGATCTCCTCCCAAGGTGGCCGGGGAGATTGGCTGCACCGTTCATGGAGATCATCAGCTGCTGCTGGACGTTACTGTGTCATCCATTTTAAGTGAAGGGGAAAATTTATCGGGTTATCTGTTTCTTTTTCATGATTTAACACAGTTTAAAGCCATGAAGGACGAAGTGGACCGGAACCGCCGTCTTGCCGCGGTGGGAAAACTTGCCGCCGGCGTGGCCCATGAAATCAGAAATCCCTTGAGTTCCATAAAGGGCTTCGCCACCTGGTTTCTTGAACGTTATGAACAGATTCCCGAAGACCGGGAGGTGGCAGGCATCATGATACAGGAGGTGGAGCGTCTGAACCGGGCTGTAACCCAGCTCCTGGAATTTGCCAGGCCCATGCCGGTGGTTAAAAAACGGGTGAAGCTTTCTGACATAATTGATCATTCTCTGCGTCTGATTGCACCGGATGTGAAAAAACAGCAGATTCAGCTGAAAACTTGTCTTGACACAGGTGTGGTATGGCTGCACACCGATCCAGACAGGCTCAATCAGATTTTGTTGAATCTTTATTTGAATGCCCTCCAGGCCATGGAGACCATGGGCCGTCTTTGTGTCACGGTGACGGATGGTCGTCAACGGGGGGCCGTTGTCATTGAGGTGGCAGATACCGGACGGGGTATCCCCCAGGGGGATGTGGATAAAATTTTTGATCCCTATTTTACTACCCGATCCGATGGTACCGGCCTGGGCCTTGCCATGGTATATCGTTCACTGGAGGCCCTTGGCGGGGCTATCCGGGTGGAAAGCACACCCGGTTCCGGTACACGTTTTTTTATTGAGCTGCATGATGTTATATAACAATGGCGTCGACGGTCCGGGGCTGGATCGGATAGCCGTTGGGGGTTGCATAAGTTCATTTTCATGCTTTGTTGTGTCCGCCAGGACATGTGGGTTATACGAAATAGGGGCTTGATCACAACATGGGCCACCCGTAACAATTGATGGGCCAACGGGGTCAGGTTTGTGTTATTGTGATTTTGCCCATCGCATGTGTTTAAAGGCTACTTTAAACAAAAACGCCAATAACGTAAGCCTGACTACTCCCTAAAATGGCCCATGTTGTGGTCAAGCCCCGAAATGACAATAATTAATTTAAAATGTTTTTACGGTAAACACAGGGAATAAAGGCAGATATGAAAGAAAAAAAACGGGTACTGGTGGTGGATGATGATGCCGGGCACAGAAGCATGCTAAAAACCCTTCTCACCGGGTGGGGATACGACATTGCCCTGGCCGATGACGGTATGACAGGGGTGCAGATTGTCCAGGAGGAAACCTTTGACATTGTGCTCATGGACATGCGCATGGTCAAAATGTCGGGCATGGAGGCCCTTGGGGCCATTCACCGCCATAACCCCTCCCTGCCGGTGGTGATCATGACGGCCTATTCATCGGTGGAAACGGCGGTGGATGCCCTGAAACAGGGGGCCTGGGATTACCTGACCAAGCCCCTGGATTTTGAAAAATTAAAATTGACCATGGCCCGGATACTGGAAACCATTTACCTGAAACAGGAAAATGAGAGCCTGAAACAGCGTTTGGGAAAGGGGTTTCAGCGGGAGCGAATCATTGGGCGCAGTCCTGCCATGACTGCTTTGCTTGACACCGTTGAGATGGTGGCCTCTTCCGATGCCAGTATTCTTATCACAGGCCCGTCCGGCACCGGCAAGGAACTCATTGCCGGGGCAGTTCATTATAACAGTCCCAGAAAAAATGCCCCTTTTGTGCGTATTAACTGCGCAGCCATAACGGAAAGCCTACTGGAATCTGAGCTATTCGGTCATGAGCGTGGAGCCTTTACCGGGGCGGAACGTCAGCGAAAGGGCAAGTTCCGGGAGGCCCACGGAGGCAGTATTCTGCTCGATGAAATCGGTGAGATGAACCTTGCCATGCAGGTGAAGCTTTTGCGGGTTCTCCAGGAAAAGGAAGTCACCCCTGTGGGAGGAGATAAAAGTATCAAGGTGGATGTCCGGGTGATCGCCGCCACCAACAGGGACCCGGAACAAATGGTGGCCGATGGAACTTTTAGAGAGGATCTTTTTTTCAGGCTTAATGTGGTGGCTCTGTCCATTCCACCCTTGAGTGAACGTCAGGAGGACGTACCCGATCTGGCCCTATATTTTCTGCAGCGGTTTTCTGAAAAAAATCATCGGGATATCACAGGGTTTACCCCTGAGGCCATGGATGCCATGATCCGTTATGCCTGGCCGGGCAATGTAAGGGAGCTTATGAACTGTGTGGAACGTTGTGTGGTACTTGCCCGGTCTCAATATATCACCCTGGCCGATCTTCCCTTTGCCCCGGTGGATGAGGGTAAAACCGGAGAAGTTGGGCAAGCCGATATTTCAAGCGTCAGAGATATCCCCCTTTCGGAAGTGGAGCGAGAAGCCGTTCTGCAGACCCTGGACTCAGCGCAGGGAAACCGTAGTGAAGCCGCAAGGAGGCTGGGGATCACCAGAAAAACCCTGTTGAAAAAACTCAAGCAGTATGGACGGGCATAAGCTGAATTCAGTTGCTACATGAGCTGCTTTGGGAGCTGTAAATATATTCCTTCCATAAAATATGTTGCGATACATTGACAGGGAGGATTGAGTTCTCTAAGATATACTGACGTTACATGAGATCGGTATGTATAGTTTTAATGGATGGGGGATATAAAATAGAGGGGAAATCATCATGGCATCCAGGAAAAATAAAAGAGCGGTTGAACGGTTTGAACTTGAAATTCCGGTTCAACTGAAATTTGTGGGGGGGGAAACTGCTTCCCGGGGGACCATGAATCTTCGCAGCAAGGACATATCTTCCATTGGTGCTTTGGTTGATCCCAGTCCCGGTTTGGCAGTGGGAACGGTTATGGAACTTAATCTTGATATTCCGCTGGGATATCTGGGAGGGGTGGGAGGACGTCGTGCCCGGGTGTCGGTGCAGGGAAAAGTGGTGCGATGTAATGAAAGGGGGGCCGCTTTTTCCTTCCAGGGTGAAGCGGATTTCGCATATGAGACAGAAAAAGAAGAAAGCTGCCCCCTCCGCAATGTTCAGCTGACCCCCCGGGAACGGGAAATCCTGGAACAGATTGCCCACGGGGCTTCCAACCGCCAGATTGCCGAGGGGCTTTACATCAGCACACACACAGTAAAAACCCATCTGCACAATATTTTCCAGAAAATTGATGTCACCGGAAGGCTCCAGGCAGCCCTGTGGGCCGCTAAACATCTTCCCATGGAAACCGCTCCATCCATTTAAAGCAGTCGGGTGTCAGCCCCTGATTATCGTCTGTCCGGCCAGATGTTTTCCGACATTTCCGATAATTTATATTTCTGAATTTTACCGCTGGCGGTCATGGGATAGCCTTCCACAAAGGTGACATACCGGGGAATTTTGTGCCGGCTGATATTGCCCCTGCAGAAATCCTTTACATCGCTTTCTTCAATATCCACATCTTTTTTGCGAATGATAAAGGCTCCCACCTCTTCGCCATACTTCTGGCTGGGAACAGCAGCCACCTGAATGTCCTGGACCCCCTCCATGCGGTAAAGAAATTCTTCAATTTCCTTGGGATAGATATTTTCCCCCCCCCGGATGATCATGTCTTTATATCGACCGGTGATGGAAAGAAACCCCTCCTTGTCCATTACGCCCAGATCCCCGGAGTGAAGCCATCCGTCACTGTCAATGGCATCTGCAGTGGCCTGGGGATTATTATAATAGCCTTTCATGACGTTGTAGCCTCTGCAGCATACCTCTCCCTGGGCACCGGGGGGCAGGGTGGCACCGGTTTCCACATCGATGACCTTGACCTCAATGTGGGGCAGGGCCTGGCCCACGGTTTCCACCCGTTTTTGAAGGTCATCATGGATGCGGGTGTAGGTCATCACCGGAGAGCCTTCGGTGAGGCCATAACAGATGGTGATTTCGGACATGTTCATCTTTTCAATCACCTGTTTCATGATCTCCACGGGGCAGTTGGAGCCTGCCATGATGCCGGTTCTGAGGGTGGAAAAATTAAATTTGGAAAACAGGGGATGCTCCAGCAGAGCAATGAACATGGTGGGTACCCCATAAAGGGCGGTGCAGCCCTCCTGTTCCACAGATCCCATGACCAGAAGGGGATCAAATCCCTCAAGGATAACCATGGAGGTGCCATGGGTAACAGCGGCAAGTACCCCGAGTACACAGCCAAAGCAGTGAAACAGCGGCACGGGTAGACACAGGCGGTCTTTGTTGGAAAAATTCTGGTTTTCACCGATCCAGAACCCATTGTTGCCGATGTTGTAATGGGTTAGCATAACTCCCTTGGGAAATCCCGTGGTGCCAGAGGTATACTGCATGTTTACCACATCGTGGGGGGTTAAACTATCCTGTCTTTCTTGGTATTTTTCTGGGGAAATGATGGGGTGAAGCCCTCGGATTTCCGGGATGGAATACATGCCCCGATGTTTTTCATGACCCAGAAAGCACACCCGTTTCAGGTGGGGATATTTTTCCGAAGAAAGGCTTCCACGTTGCTGGGTTTTTAATTCCGGTACCAGTTCGTAAATGGTGTTGATGTAATCGGTGTCCTGGAAGCCGTCAATGAGAAAAAGGTTTTCGGTTTCCGATTGCTCCAGAAGGTAGGAAAGCTCTGCTTTCTTATAATTGGTGTTCACCGTTAAAAGAATGGCACCGATCTTGGCCGTTGCAAACTGCAGGGTGACCCAATAGGGAATGTTTGTGGCCCAGACAGCAACTTTTTCGCCTCGTTTAACCCCCAGGGCCATGAGTCCCCTGGCAATTTCATCCACCCCGTCGGCAAATTGCCGGTAGGTGAGCCGAAAATCTCTGTCCACATAGACAATGGCTTCATTGTCCGGATATTTACTGACGGTTTCATCGAGGATCTGGCCCAGAGTGCGCTCCCTTAAGCCGTTGTGCATTTCCATTTTGTTTTCTCCATGGCTGGTCTGGTGTTGTGATCGGGGGCATTCCCATTTTTCCGGCATCATCATGGCTTTCCATGAATCTGGTTTTCAGGCAAACCTGAACCCCATCGCCAATGAAACGCTTCACCGGGAAAATGGGAATGCGCCCGTTGTAATTTCAATTTTATTTGGGAATATAAATAACCGCATAAATTTCCGCGTTTTCATCCCCCACACAGCTGACATAGTGTGGTACCACGGAGTTATAATAGACACTGTCACCCTGGTTGAGCAGATAGGTTTCCTTGCCGTAAATGATTTCAATGCACCCCTTTTCCACCACAATGAACTCTTCGCCTTCATGGGAGGATAGTTTTTTTTCCCTGGCGGATTCTGGCAGTATTTCCACAAAAAAGGGTTCCATGTGGCGATCGGTCTTTCCCCTTCCAAGGGAGTAGAATTTCAGGGCGGTGGGTTTGCCCTTGCCCCCAAGGACGCTGATTTCAGATTCCCGGTTCGCACGGCGGACAATAAAGGGGTCTGTGCTGTCCTGGTCATCGAGAAAGGTCCCAAGGCGTACCCCCAGCGCCCTGGCAATTTTCATCAGGGGCCCCAGGGGCGGGTATACATTATCGGTGAGCATGGTTTTTAAAAATGCTGTTTCAAGTCCTGTGAGCTGGGACAGGTTTTCCAGGTCTATTTCTCTTTTTTCCATGAAATATGTGATGCGTTGGCTCACTTTTCCGGTTTGCATTGTTCCTCCTTGTGGGGATTGAAAAGTAAAAAGATTTATTTATATTGAAAAAAAACAAGCTTGTCAAAAAAATACATTGATATTCATGGGTATGCCTTGTCCCTCCTTATTGAAGCAGGTATCCTGAAAACGGATCTTTCCCCGAAAAAAAATAATGAATCGGGTTGATCTTAAACATGCTCTGTTGGATAATATCCCATTAAAAAAGGAGTTAAATAAATGTTTAACCGAAAGAAACCATGGGTGATTACCCTGGTGCTGGTGCTTATACTCAACTGCCCGGCAGGGGCTATTTCCATTTCCGAGGAAAAAAAAATAGCCGGAGAGTTCATGGAAGCGATCCGTATGCAGAATCAATTGATTAAAGATCCTATGGCGGTTGCGCTGGTGACAGAAGTGGGAAAACGCATTGTGGCTCAGTTGCCCCCCCAACCGTTTCCCTTTTCGTTTTATATTGTGGATGACGGTCAGTTTAATGCGTTTGCCAGCCCCTGGGGCAATATTTTTGTACATCGAGGCCTGATCACCGCCCTTGATAATGTGGATGAACTGGCCGGCATTCTGGGGCATGAGTCGGCCCATGCCGTATGCCGGCATGTGTCCCAAATGATTGACAGGTCAAAGGTGGTGAATATTGGTACCCTGGCAGGGGTTCTGGCCGGTGTCCTGGTTGGGGCCAGCGGAGGCGGGGATGCGGCCCAGGCCGTGGTGGTGGGTTCCATGGCAGTGGGGCAGACGTCCATGCTGGCCTACAGCAGAGAAAATGAAACCGAAGCAGATCAGAAGGGGCTGGTTATAACCCGGGACGCGGGGTTTTCTCCCCAGGGATTGCTCACCGGCCTTGAGAAAATCCGCTCCATGGACTGGTATGGCACAGAAAAAATCCCTGGATATCTTAAAACTCACCCCGGTTCCGGTGAGCGCATTGTTTATATATCTTCCTGGCTGGATAACCATAAGGATGATGTGACCATCGATAATGGCATTGACGATTTCCGGTTTGACCTGGTGAAATATCGACTGACGGCCCTTTATGGGCCTGTGGATGAAACAGAAAAGAAATTTATGCTCCTTTTGAAAAAAACACCAGACGACCCCGCTCTTCATTATGGCATGGCCATTTTATTATCCCGGGTGTCCCGTCTGGAGGAGGCTCTTGATCATCTGCGCCTGGCCCTTGAGAAACGGGTGTTTGATCCCTATCTGCTTCTGGAAGCCGGGCACATTCATCTGCTGGCTGAAGATGGAAGAAAAGCCTTCAGCCTGATGAACGGGCTTGAAAAAATACCGGCGGTGGCTGTCCAGGCAACTTATTATCAGGCATGGGCCCGGTGGTTGATGGGGGATGTTGTCCAGGCGGAACGGGGGCTTTTAAAAACCATCCAGACCGCAGGGGATGCCTTCCCACGGTCTTTTTATTTCATGGCGGATGTGGCCCGCCAGAAGGGGCGCACCGATGAGAGTCACTATTACCTGGGACGCTATTACCATGAAATAAAATCATTTAAGAATGCCATGTTTCATTTGAAAAAAAGTATTGAGCTTCTTTCGGAGGGTGCCATGAAAACCCAGGCGCTGGAGCTGCTTGGAGAAATGGAAAAGCAGAAGAAAAAAAGCAGGGGGTGATGGACTGGTCGGGTCGGCAGTCGGAGGCTCTACGGTGTTTTGAGACAGTGTTTTTATATAACAGCCATGTTTTGATGAATGGGCGGGGCTGTTAAGCCCGGTCCGATAGGGTGGAGCGTGGAGGAGCGGTTCATGCTATCACAAGGAAGGATGGAAATGGCAAGGTGGTGCCCCTAACGGTCACCCGAGCCGGGGCTGAACCGGGTGACCGTTGGAGGTTCTGCTGTCTGCAGTTATTCTTTGTCAAATCGCGAGAATTTCATGGTAAAGGTGCCCCGGCCCTGGGTGGCAGATCTCAATGCTGTTGAGTATCCGAACATTTTTGATAGCGGAACAGTGGCCTTGACAATCTGTATGCTCTGTTTGGGCTGGATGGACTCAATGCGCCCTCCCCGGGTGTTGAGATCGGCAATGGCCTCTCCCATGAAATTGTCGGGTACCAGTACCTCCACATCCATGATGGGCTGGAGCAGATAAACAGATCCTTCTTCCATGGCGTTTCTGCAGGCCATGGAGGCACAAACGGAGAATCCAAGATCGGAACTCTGGGATTCCCGACAGGAAGCGCCCTTGATGGTTATCCGGGTGTCCACCATGGGATAGCCTTTAAGAAAACCGCTCTCAAGGGCCTCCCTTGCGCCCTTTTCAATGGCCGGGATATGGGCTTCCGGGATGGATTCCGCAGGTGCTTTGTACACAAATTCAATGCCTTTGTCCCGTTCCAGGGGTGACAGTTCCAGGTTGATCTCTGCAAAATGGTGTTTTCCGGCAATTTCCCTGTCAAAGACGGCATGTCCCGCGGAGGTGCTATTCAGGCTTTCCCGGTACACCACCTGGGGGCTTCCCACATTGACATCGGTGTTAAATTCTCTTTTCATGCGGCTTATGATGATTTCCAGATGGAGTTCTCCCATGCCGGAAAGAAGGGTCTGGCCAGTGTCATTGTCGGTGGTTACCTTGAGCGTGGGGTCTTCTATGGTGAATTTTTCCAGCACCTCTTCAAGTTTTTCCTGATCTGCATGGGTTTTGGGCTCTATGGCAATGGATATAACGGGTTTGTCAAATTCCATCTTTTCCAGGAGCACCTGGTCTTTGGAAGAGCAAAGTGTTTCACCGGTGGAGCTGTTTTTTAGGCCCAGAACACCCACAATGTCTCCGGCATATGCTTCTTCCACTCGTTCGCGCTTGTTGGCGTGCATTTTCAGAATCCGGGAAATCTTTTCTTTTTTATTCAGGGTGGGATTAAATATGTCTTCGCCGGCCTTGAGGGTACCGCTGTAAATTCTGACAAAGGATAGTTTACGCCCTTCAATCATGGATACTTTGAAGATAAGTGCCGCCAGGGGGGCGGTTTTATTGGGAGGGTATTCCACAATTTTTTCCGTGTGGGGATGGATACCCTTCACTGGCGGAATGTCCTTGGGGCTTGGCAGGAAGCTTTCAATTCCATCCAGAAGGGGTTGTATTCCCTTGTTTTTCAAGGCGGTGCCGCACATCACCGGCACCAGGTGCCTTGCAATGGTGGCTGCCCGGACAGCCTCTTTGAGTTCCTGTAAAGAGATTTCCTCTTCACCCAGGTACTTTTCCATGATGGTGTCATTGACCTCAGACAGGGTTTCCAGAAGGATTTCCCTGTATTTTTGAGCGGCCTCTTCCATGTCCGGGACAATGGGGCCTTTGGTGAACTCTGCTCCCTGGGTTTCATCGTTCCAGATGATCTGCTCCATGGTGATGAGATCAATGAGCCCTGAAAATTGATCTTCAGCCCCCACGGGGATCTGAATGATCAGTGGAGTGGCATGGAGAAGGTCTTTGATCATATCAACCACATTGAAAAAATCGGCTCCGATGCGGTCCATTTTATTGATGAAGGCAATTCTGGGAACCTTGTATTTGTCTGCCTGGCGCCACACGGTTTCCGACTGGGGTTCCACTCCGCCGACGGCACAGAAAACTCCCACGGCACCATCAAGGACCCTTAATGCCCGCTCCACCTCAATGGTGAAATCCACATGACCCGGGGTATCAATGATTTGGATCAGGGATTTGTTCCACTGGCAGGTGGTGACAGCTGAGGTGATGGTGATCCCCCGGTTCTGTTCATCTTCCATCCAGTCCATGATGGCCTCACCGTCGTGGACCTCTCCTATTTTATGGGATTTTCCGGTGTAGTAAAGGATGCGCTCGGTGACAGTGGTTTTACCGGCGTCAATGTGGGCCATGATGCCGATGTTTCGTATTTGGGAAATAGGTGTTTTTTTACTCATGATTCCTGCCTGCTTGAATATTTGAGGGATTACATCAAAAGAATCGGGCTTGATTTTTCATCGCCCCTATTTTGCAGGGTGATGCGCTTTGCTTATTCAAAAACCGGATCATCAAAGTAGGGGGTGATTACAACATGGGCCACTTTGGGTGGGGTCAGGCTTGCGTTATTGACGTTTTTGCTTAAAATTTTCTTTATGCACAGATATTTGTCAAAAATACATTAACACAAGCCTGACCCCATTGGCCATCAATTGTGATGGGAGCTCCATGTGGTGATCAACCCCTCAAAATATTTAATTTGATTAAATGGTATTGGATACAGCAATGGATAAAAAGTGTCAAGAAAATAAACATTTAAAGGGCTTTTGTCTTGCAAATAAAGCCTATTTTCTATAAGATTAACAATTTAATTGCCAGGCTTTATTACTAACTCTTTGCCTTCTTCAACGGGCGTTGTTGTAATCAGGCTCTGGTTATCAGAATGTGGAGGCCTGCATGATACCCGGATTTGAGAAACTGGTGGAGCAGAGAATTGCTGCGGCCCGGCAGAAGGGTGAGCTGGACAATCTTCCCGGTGAGGGAAAACCCTTGAACCTGGAAGATATGGCAGTACCAGAGGATTTCCGCATGGCCTATCGGGTGCTTAAAAATGCTGGTTTTTTGCCACCGGAGGTGCAATTAAGAAAGGAGATTGAAAATGTGGAGTCGCTGCTGGCTGATCTGTCATGGGATGCGCCGGAAAGGCAGGCCCTGGAGAAAAAATTAAATTTTATGCTGACCCGGCTGAATCTTTCCCGGGGACCCAACCGAAAATGTCATATCCCCGGAGACTATGTGCACCGTGTGATTAAAAAGATTTTGTGAACCGTGATAACTTGAGTTTTTAACGGACCCTTTTCGTCATCGGGCCTGTTCAAGGCTGGCCAAACATTTACATTTCCAAGCCATAGCGTTAACCACCCATTAAGGATATTATGAAATTTAAAAAACGAGATCAGGAAGGTATTTTTAAAAGCCTTTTTGCCGCCTATTTTGTATTGCTTCTCCATGTCTTTCTCCTGGCCGGTACCGGCATCACCGTTGTGCTTTTCAGGGGGGTGTACCATTATCTTCCCTGGATTATGGCTGGACTTGCCCTGCTTATTCTCGCCCTTTTCTGGATTTTTTATCTGCGCATGAAAAAAAGCACCCGGGAAATAAAGGACATTCTTGCCTTTCCTCAGTTTCAGGGTCGCAATGTTGAGATCCGGCTGCTGGGGGGCATGGCTTCGGTGAAAATAGGTGGGGGTGCCCCCGGCTCCGGCGCTTCGGACGTGATGGCCATTGGGCATACCCCGCAATCCCATGGTAATGAACTTCCCATGCTTGAGATGGGATCAGAATCAACGGATAAACGTCTTTCTGATTTGGCCCAGCTCTACTTGAACGATTTGATTACTAAAGAAGAGTTTGATCTGGCCAAGCAGGAGATCTTTAATAACAAGGATAATGACGAACCCATCCATAATGAAACCATTCATCTGAACAAAGATGCAGGGGGAATGTGATGCAGAAAATTAGGCTGGCACTCTTGTCCGGGGGAGATACCCCGGAACGAGACGTTTCTTTGAACAGTGGTGAACAGGTGTATGCGGCCCTGGACAAGAATAAATACGATATAACCCGGTATGATCCCAAGACGGATCTGGCACGGCTTGTGGCCAATGCCGCGGTCATTGATGTGGCTCTGTTGATTCTCCATGGCCCCAACGGAGAGGACGGCACCGTGCAGGGACTTTTGGATCTGTTGAAAATTCCCTATCAGGGGGCCGGGGTGCTTGGCAGTTCCCTTGCCATGAACAAACTGGCAGCCAAGCAGATGTACATTCAAGCCGGTATTCCAGTACCGGCGCACCGGGTGATTCATAAAACCATGATCCGGGATACGGCATGGTATGTGGAACAACTGGGGCTGCCCCTGGTGGTAAAACCGGTGTGTGCCGGTTCCAGTGTGGGGATGTCCATTGTCAGAGATGCAGAAAATTTTGTGGATGCCGTTCAAAAGGCCCTGGCATTTGATGATGTGGTGATGATTGAATCTTATGTGGACGGGGTGGAGCTTACCTGCGGGGTGCTGGGAAACGATACCCTGGAGGCTCTGCCCATCATTGAAATTCTGCCCGGTGAAGGGTTTGAGTTTTTTGACTACACCGCCAAATATACGGCCGGAGCCACCGAGGAGATCTGTCCGGCCCGCATAGACGATGTCATCCGGGATCAGGCCCAGGCCCATGCCGTGGCTGCCCACAGGGCATTGTTTCTGAAGGGATATAGCCGCACGGACATGATCCTTTCCCATGGCGGACTGTTTGTCCTGGAAACCAACACAATTCCCGGAATGACCGCCACCAGTCTTTATCCCCAGTCGGCCCGGGAGGCCGGATATTCCTTTCCCGTACTTCTGGATCGTCTGATTGCGCTGGCCATGGAATAGTTCTTTCAATAAACCCATGTGGCAGCATGATTTTGTCACAACAAATATTGAAAAGGGCATTATGCCGCCCCTCCCCCGACGGGCAATGGGCCCGGACCGGAACTGTAGACAGTTCGATTGTCCGGTTCCTATTGCCCATCGGGGGAGGGGCTCTGCTGAGGTCGATTTGAAGGCTATCGTTTCATATAATTTACATGGCTGTAAGCACCAGCCACAACGAAAAATGAAAAAGCAGTTGCTATCAGTACCCAGCACCTAATACCCAGTACCTGCTGTTTCATATAAAAAACATACATGGCAGTAAATACCTGCCACAACGAAAGCTAAAACTCTCATTATTACAGCATTTTAGAAGGCGTTTCATATAAAAAATAACAGATCAGGAGAAAATAAAAAATGAAGATTCTTGTGGTGGGAAGTGGCGGCCGAGAGCATGCCCTTATTTGGAAGATTGCCCAGAGCCCTCTGGTGGATAAAATTTATTGTGCACCGGGCAATGCCGGTACAGCCATTGCTGCAGAAAATGTGGCCATTGGTGCTGAAGACATTGAGGCCCTGGCCGCCTTTGCCGGAGAAAACGACATTGATCTCACCGTTGTGGGACCCGAAGCGCCCCTGGCCATGGGTATTGTGGACCTGTTTGAAGAAAAGGGGCTCAAGGCCTTTGGTGCCTCCGGCAAAGGAGCCCAGCTGGAGGCCAGCAAAATTTTTGCCAAAAACATCATGGAAAAATACGGGATTCCCACGGCTCGGGGCAGGGCTTTCAGCGATGTGGGCAAGGCCCGGGATTACATCCGCAGCATGGGCGCTCCCCTGGTGGTGAAGGCCGACGGCCTGGCAGCCGGTAAGGGGGTGTTTGTATGCGCCACTGAAGATGAGGCTTTGAATGCCCTGGATGCCATGATGAAAGACGGTATATTCGGAGATGCCGGTTCCCTGGTGGTGGTGGAAGAATGCCTTGAAGGTGAGGAAGCTTCATTCATTGCATTGACCGATGGAAACACCGTATTGCCCATGCCCACCTCCCAGGATCACAAGCGGATCTTTGACAATGATGAAGGCCCCAATACCGGTGGCATGGGAGCTTACTCCCCCGCCCCGGTGCTGGATTTCATGCTCCGGGATCGGGCCATGAAAGAGGTGATGATTCCCGCGGTAAAGGGCATGGCTGCAGAGGGTATTCCCTTTAAGGGCGTGCTTTATGCCGGGCTTATGATCCACAAAGACCAGATAAAGGTTCTGGAATTCAATGTACGCCTGGGTGATCCTGAAACCCAGCCCATTCTCATGCGTTTAAAAAGCGATCTGGTGCCCCTCATGGAGGCCTGCGTGGACGGCAACCTGCACAAATTTACCACGGACATTGATCGTAAAAGTACCATGTGTGTTGTCATGGCCGCCGGAGGGTATCCGGGCAGTTATGAAAAGGGGGCTGTCATTGATGGCCTTGATGCTGCTGCAGAGCTTGAAGACACCGTGGTGTTCCATGCCGGAACAGCCATGGCAGGGGATAAAGTGACTGCCGTGGGGGGCCGGGTTCTGGGGGTTACAGCCCGGGGGGACGGGGTGAAGGATGCCATGGACAAGGCTTATGCCGCCTGTGCTAAAATTTCCTGGAAGGAGTGCTTTTACCGAAAGGACATCGGGGCCAAGGCCCTTGCACGATTGTCCGTGCCCCCAAGGGTGGGGGTGATCATGGGCAGTGATTCCGATCTGCCGGTGATGGAGCAGGCCCTGAAGATGCTTAAAAAATTTGATATTCCCTATGAGGTAACCGTGGCTTCGGCCCATCGCACTCCGGCCCGGGCAGAGGCATTTGCAAAAACGGCCCGGGAAAAGGGCATGGGAGTGATTATTGCCGGAGCAGGACATGCCGCTCACCTTGCAGGAGTGCTTGCAGCCCACACCACCCTGCCTGTTGTGGGGGTTCCCATTGATTCATCGGCATTGCAGGGTATGGATTCTCTGCTGGCAACGGTGCAGATGCCACCGGGGGTTCCGGTGGGTACCATGGCGCTGGGAAAATCAGGTGCCATGAATGCCGGTATTTTTGCGGCCCAGATTCTGGCCGTGTCCGATGCGGTGCTGGCAGAAAAGCTGGCTGCTTATAAGCAGGAGATGGCGGACAAGGTCAATAAAAGGGCAGAGAACCTTGCCTGGTAGCCATAAAATAATAACCGTGAAGCCTGTTTCTCCCCATGAAGCGGTTGTGGAACGGGCAGCTGATTTCATTAAAAAAGGGGGGATGGTGGTCTTTCCGGCCAAATGTCTGTATGGGCTGGCGGTGGATGCCTTTAATCCTGAAGCGGTTGCCCGGATATTCAAGGTGAAACAGCGCCCTCCGACCAATCCTATCCTGGTATTGATTCCCGATGTGTCTGTTCTGGAACAGCTGGTGACAGGGGTGTCTTCTGCTGCCCGGGCAATCATGGATCGGTTTTGGCCCGGGGATGTAACCCTGGTGTTTAAAGCCAGCCCGGATCTGCCCTATGTGCTCACCGCTTCAACCGGCAAAATCGGTGTACGTCTGCCCCAGCATCCCGTTGCCCGGGCACTGGTAAAGGCTGTCGGTATGCCGGTGACCGGTACCAGCGCCAATATTTCCGGTGAAAAGGGCTGTGTCAGGGCGGATGCCCTTGATATCCGTCTGTTGCAGGAGGTTGATATGGTGCTGGATGCAGGGACCTTAAAGGGGGGACAGGGCTCTACGGTGGTGGATGTCACCCATTCACCACCCAGGGTTTTGCGCCGGGGAGGAATAGGGGAGACTGAAATTTTACAATGTGTTTCAGGAATTCATTGACAAAACCGTTCTTTTGCCTTAAAAGGACAGAATAAAAAATATGCCGGAGTGGTGGAATTGGTAGACGCAGAGGACTCAAAATCCTCCGGGCCTTGCGCCCTTGAGAGTTCAAGTCTCTCCTCCGGCACCATATAAATAAAGGCTTTCAGCGTTTTCGTTGGAAGCCTTTTTTATTTTGATTTTGGAGACTGTGCCCAAAATTATCCCCATAGATGAATTCAGGTATTTTTCCTGCTTTTGAGATGGCATATTCAAATCATTTTCATTGACGATGTCGCCTTCGTTATTTTGGGAATGAAGATGAATGGGGCCTTGCCTTTTACAGTTATGCCCATGACAAATATGAGACATTCGTATTTCCTTATGGGAAATTCTTTGGGACACCAGAAATGGCTGTTGAAACAGCTGCTGGTCTCCATCTTTAATTCATTGTTGAGTTCAAGGCCTATATAGTGGCCATTCTGGCATATGTTAAAGCACCCCATAGAATTCAGCCTCCCCCCACCGCGTATCAACAATAGCCTGAAATTAACTTTAAAAAAAATTGACAACAAGTAAAGAATGTGAACTTATGGATACATTGAAAAATTTAAAATTTAATGGCACCCATGAAAAAGCAGAATCTTGAAGCGTTTGCATATGAATCCATAAATAGGGCTTATCCTCAAAGGATATTTTAAGCCCGTGGACTTCCTTCTTGAAACCGAACTTGCAGATAAACTTGATCTGAGCCGGGCCCCCACCCCATCCGGCAGACTCTGGCCAAACTTGTCGCTTGATGCAGCAGCATGTGCGATCAACTATTGAAAAAATATTTATAAGAATATAGCGTCTTTGGGCATACAAATGGGCGTGGTCCTGTTACGCCGCCCACTGCGACGGAAGGCCCAGTGAGCAAGCCCAGATGATCATTGGCAGGCAGAAAATTCATATCCATTAATGGATCCATTAATGGATATCGTTATTAACAATCGAGGTGAATATGAAATTTCTTGTTTTAGGGGGGTGCGGACTCCAGGGAAGAACTGTATTACATGATCTGGCTTCTGATAAAGATGTCAGAGAAATCATCTGCGGCGATGTTCGGTTTGAAGACCTGTCAAAAATTAAAAATTTTACGGATATGAGTAAAATCACAACCGCCACGGTGGATGCCGGTGATAAGGATGCGCTTGTCACGCTTTGCAAAAAGGTGGATGTGGTCATTGATCTGCTGCCAAGGCATTTCATGCAAACAGTCAATCAGGCAGCCCTTGAAGCCGGGGTCAGTGTTGTTAATACCAACTATGAATACAATGCTGAGACCCTTGATGGGGCGGCAAAAAACGCAGGCATTGCCATACTGCCAGAATGCGGCCTGGACCCGGGAATAGATCTGATCATCTATGGGCAGGCCCAGAGAAAATTTGATGAACTCCATGTCATTAAATCGTACTGCGGTGGATTTCCTGAAAAAAGCGTCTGCGACAATCCGTTGAATTATAAGTTGTCATGGACCTGGAACGGTGTACTCAGTTCAACCATGAGAGATGGCAAGATTATCAAAGAGAAACAGATCATTGACATTCCTGCCATGAACCAGCATGATGAGGACTCTATTCATGCCATTGATTTCCCGGGACTCGGACAACTTGAAGCCATACCCAATGGAGATGCGGTCTATTTTACCACATTGATGGGATTGACAGATACGATCAAAGAAACAGGCAGATACTCATTGAGGTGGCCCGGGTGGAGTGCTTTCTGGCGACCGCTGAAACAGCTGGGCTTTTTAAGTAATGAACCCGTGGCGGGCTTTGACTGTCAAGTTACTCCCTTTCATTTCCTTGACAAATTTCTTGGACCCCAGCTGGAATATGGCGCCGATGAAAAAGATCTCACTGCCATGATAAACGTTTTTGAAGGCATAAAAGACAATAAAAAGACCCGGTTTACAAGTTCCATGCTCATTGAAAGAGATCTTGAGACGGGCATAATGGCCATGAGCAAGGGCGTGGGGTACACCGCTGCAATCGTGGCAAGGATGCTGGCAAAAGGCATCATCCGTGAAAAGGGCGTTCTATCACCATTAAGACACGTTCCGGCCGAAGCGTTCATGAACCAGCTTAAGAAGCGGGGAATAGAGATTAAGGAGGAAACCATCATCATGGATTAAAAAGCCTCTGCTGCGTTGTTATCGCTTAATTTTAGAGGGACAGACAGCCCATGAAATATGCTGCCATGATCGCAAGTCCCGCACCTGTCACAGGTGGCGGGGCTTGCGGATACGCGCCTCTGAAATTCAGCATGAATAATGTACTGTGGCTTTTTTTCTGCAGGAAAATAAACAAAAACGTCAAAAGGAGAAAAAAATGAAATCAAGAAAACTTTTATCATTCGTACTGGGACTGACACTCATGGTATTTTTGACCGGGATCTGTTTTGCAGGGACCTTGACAGAGATTACGAAACGAGGCGAATTACGAGTGGCTGTTCAGTCCGGAGCTGCCCCCTATGCCTTTGTCGATAAAAACGGAGAGCAGGCAGGTTCCATGATTGATTTTGCCAAAGGCATGGCGGACGCAATGGGCGTAAAGCTTGTTATTCTTGATTTTGATTGGGATGGACTGATCCCGGCTCTTCTGTCCGGCAAAGCAGATATTCTGGCTGCGGACATGACCCCCACCCTGAAACGTGCCCTCAAGATTTCTTTCACCGACCCATGGATCCATGTGCAACCCTGCATTTTTACCAAAACCGATGCGGCATTTAAAACCTTTGAGGATGTAAACAAAGCAGGCGTTACCGTGGGTGTACTCCTGGGTTCCACCGGTGAAAACATTGCAAAAAAATATCTGCCCAATGCCACCATTAAATCTTATAAAGGCGGGGGCAGAATGGTTGTTCAGGCACTGCTTGCCGGTCATGTGGATGCCGGTGTCAATGATGACCTTGCGGTTCTGACTGTTCTGCCGGACTTTCCTCCCAACTCCATCCGTCTGCTGGACAAACGCCTGGGGCATGGTAAAGATCCCCTTTCTTTTGGCGTTCGCCACGATTCTGTGAACCTGTGGCAATGGATTAATCTCTATTTTGAAACCGTTCGAAACAACGGGGAATATGACAAGAATATTTCCTACTGGCTTGAAGGTGTAGAATGGAAAAAAGATCATTGATCCATGGTGTTGAATCTGGTGACACAATAAACTGATCCACCTGCGTATACATGGGTGCCCTTTAATAATAAAAAGGGCACCTTATCTAAAGAAACGGATGGTGTCATGCTGACTGATTTTAATTTTAGAATCATAATGGAGTATATGCCCCTTTTTCTGGGGGGGCTGAGATCCACCTTTTTAATTTCGCTTATTTCCATTTTTTTGGCACTGGCTACAGGAATCGTTGCTTGTGCCTGCCGCATTTCGTCCATAAAACTCATTAAATATCCCTCAATTGCCTACATTGAAATTGTTCGATCCACCCCCCTTCTGGTCCAGATCTATTTTCTCTATTTTGGATTGCCGACCCTGGGACTGAAAATCCCTGAAATCCAGACAGGCATTCTTGCACTGATGCTCAACTCCGGTGCCTATATTGCAGAGATCATACGGGCAGGGATTAATTCCGTGGATCCGGGACAGTTGGAGGCAGGTGTGTCATCGGGCCTGAATTATTTCCAGCGGATGCGATTCATCGTTCTTCCCCAGGCCCTGGGCGTGACCATTCCGCCGCTCCTGGGTCAAGCCATTGTGCTGGTCAAGGATTCCGCCCTGCTTTCCCTGATATCTGTGGCAGAGCTGACCCGAAGCGGTCAGACCATGACATCGGAACGTTTCATGCCCTCTGAAGCCTTTTTTACCGTAGCATTCTTTTATATGTGCATCTATTTCTGCCTTAAAGCGCTGGCAGACTGGTCTCAACGAAAACTGATTTTCAGGGAGGCCTACTGATTATGATGGCATTTTACTTTGCACGGCTGATGGAAATCTTTCCTTTTTTTCTTAAGGGGTTATGGATGACAAGCAAGATTGCTTTTATCAGTCTTGTCACCTGTACTCTACTGGGATTTATCCTTGGTATTTTAAAGTCAGGCAACAATAAAATTTTTAAGTGGATCATCGGCACCTATGTGGCATTTGTTCGGGGAACGCCCTTTGTGGTGCAGGTGTTTATTATCTTTTTTATTTTACCTGAATGGGGTCTGCAATTAACCGCTTTTCCAGCGGCACTTCTGGCCATGGGAATCATGGGCTCTGCCTTTATCTGTGAAATCGTGGCCGGCGGAATCTCTTCCATTCCAAAAGGACAATGGGAAGCGGGTACAGCTGCCGGTTTAAGCCTTTTACAGCAATTCAGATGGATCATCATTCCCCAATCCATGAAGGTGATTTTACCTCCCCTTGTTGGACAATACGTTTTGCTTATTAAAGACACTTCCGTGGTATCTGTAATCGGGGTCATGGAATTGACCCGGGTGGGATGGGTCACCGTTGTCAGGATACCTGAAGGCTTGATGGTATTTTCACTGGTCGGTCTTCTCTATTTTTCAATTTCATATCCACTGATTCTGCTTTCAAATTATCTGGAACGGAAGATGGCAGCCTAAAGGAATATCCCATGGAAAACATAATAGAATTTAAAGATGTTAACAAATGGTTCGGCAAGAACCATGTATTGAAAGAGATTAACCTGACAATACCCAAAGGTGAAATTTTGGTCATCTGCGGACCCAGCGGATCTGGCAAATCTACTTTGATCAGGTGTATCAACCGGCTTGAAAATATCCAGAAAGGTGAAATCTTCGTCAATAATATACCGGTGCATGATAAATCTGCAAAGCTCACCCGCTTAAGGGCAGAAATAGGATTTGTATTCCAGCAGTTCCACCTCTATCCCCACATGACGGTTCTGCAAAATATTACTCTTGCACCCATTCAGGTAAAAAAAATGAACCGGAAAAAAGCAGAAGAGATCGCCATGGCAAAACTGGAGCAGGTGGGCTTAACCGACAAATATGGTGCCTACCCGGCACAGTTATCCGGCGGGCAGCAGCAACGTGTTGCCATTGCCCGTGGACTTGCCATGTCTCCTGAGATTATGCTTTTTGACGAACCCACATCCGCTCTTGATCCTGAAATGATCGGTGAGGTCCTTGATGTTATGGTTAATTTAGTATCTGAAGGCATTACCATGTGTGTGGTCACACATGAAATGGGGTTTGCCAAAAAAGTGGCACACCGGGTTCTGTTCATGGATGAAGGTAAAATTATTGAAACCGGTACTCCCTCTGAATTCTTTGATAATCCCCAGACTGACCGTGCGGCCAATTTTATCAGTATGATCCTGACCCATTAATCGTTGGGGGGACATCATGTCATTTTAATGTTTCCTTGTGTCCGTCAGGACATGTTGAGTTATAAAAATAAAGAGTGTCGCTGATGACAAAGACAGATTGTTTTTCGAAAACGCCATTGATAGGTATTCTATGCTGGGAAGAAGGGCGCATTCCCAGAGGCCTTGTGCAACTGGAAGCACTTAAAGGCAACAGCACCAACCCCGATACCTTCCCCTTCCCCTTAAGATATTCAAGAGTCAAAGGCGCAAACATTCATACGATTCTTGAAAATCCTTGCCCCAAGGTCCTGCAAACCATGATCAAGGAAGCCCGTAAAATGGAAAAGCAGGGAATCAAGGCCATCACGACAAGCTGTGGGTTTAACGCTATTTTTCAAAGAGAGCTGGCAGATTCCGTCACCATACCCGTATTTACTTCCAGTTTGATGCAGATACCGCTGGTGCACAAGATGACCGGAAAACAACAGAGTACAGGCGTTATTACCGCTAAAAAATCAGCTCTTTCTGAACAGCATTTAAAAAATGCAGGTATAACTGAAAATATGCCGATTTTGATCCAGGGGCTGGAAGCATGCGCTGAGTGGAATAAAATTTTCACGTCCCCTGGGGAAGAGATAGACATTTCCACAGTGGAAAAAGATGTGGTATCCAGCGCATGCAACATGATGGATGCAGCGGATATCGGGGCATTCGTTCTGGAATGTACTGATCTGCCACCTTTTTCCAGGGCTGTCAGAAAAGCCACAGGAAGACCGGTATTTGATTTTGTCACCCTGACAAATTATGTATATCAGGGAATTCTCAATGCCGGATAGTGTTTTGTTTATGGCAACACCATGAATCAGTTCCTCTGAAAGCCCTTTACTTTTAGCTTTACTTTAAACGCTTTTCTTGGCATTTTTAATTGTTTACTGGAATTATATTAAGTTATCAATAAGTCCGGGCATTTAGTGTTTATTTTGAATAGCGCCCGGTGTTTAAAGGATAATCAGATTTAATGAGCCCGAGGTTATTAAAAATTTACGAGAATTGTGTGAGATATCAGTGTTGTTGAATGGAGTGAGCAGGTTTCATGTTACTTGATTCCATAAAGACTGACAATATGAACCCCATGTGATAAATGAGTATATACAATGCCTTCCTCCCAGACAAACCATGACTTAAAACAGCAGTGGGATCAGCTTCAGCAGAAACATGAGGCCTTGAACAAACTCTTGGAAGAAAAAGAAGCACAACTTGCCATGATTCTCAAGGGAAAGTCCGATGCCATTGTCCGCATTGACCGACAGTTTCGTAATGTCTATGCCAACCAGGCATTTTACGATACCATGGGTTTTTCTCCTGACCAGTATCTGGGAAGCACCAATGAAGAAGTCGGTATTTCGGTAGAGCTGTGTGAGCTGTTTCGGGAAAAATACCTTCACGTATTTGAGACCGCTTCCCCGGTGACTTTTGAATTTGAATATACCACGCCCGCTAATGGAATAAGTGCGTTCCAGGCGGAGGTTTCACCGGAGATGGACGAAAAAGGACATATTCCCACCATTATAAGCTGTATCCGAGATATCTCCGAACTCAAGCAGAAGGAAAATGCGCTTGCCTGGGCCCAGGAACACTGGCAACATACCTTTGATTCCATTTCCGACTGGGTGAGCATCGTTGATGATGATTGCCGAATCCTGAAAACCAATGAAAGCAGTCAATTCTTTATCCGGCAATCACCCAAAGAGATTGTTGGCAGGCATTGCCATGATATCATTGCCAGCTGCCTTGACATTGAGCCATGTCCCCTGGAGCAGGCCCTGGCAACATCGCAACGGGTGTCCCATGAGGTTCAGCAGGCCGATGGAAAGTGGTGGCTCATCACCGTGGATCCACTTTTGAAAAAGGGTCAGAAATCCTGTCAGGCGGTTCATATTGTCCGGGATATCACCATGTTGAAGTTTCGGGAAAAGCAAAACGTGCAGTCCAAGAAGAATGCCGCTTTCAGGGTGCTGGCCGGTGGCATCGCCCATGATTATAATAATCTGCTTGCCGTGATCATGGGCAATCTTTCCCTGGCCATTGATTCTTTTTCCGGGGATGATGATCGCCTTTCTTTTCTTAAGGAAGCCGAGGTTTCCGTGCGAATGGCAAGGGATCTGAGCCATAAGTTTCTGGCCATTTCCGGGTATGAGTACAGCCAGAAAAATATCGGCAAGCTCAATGATGCACTCAAGTCAGCCGTGGGGGATATTTCCCGCATTGAAAACCTTAAAATTGTGCTGGACATAGATTCCGACCTGTGGCCGGTTAATTTTGACGTGGCCCAGATGGGGATCTTGTTTCAGAATTTGGTGATCAATGCCGTGGAGTCCATGCACCATGGAGGAATGCTCACCCTCCGGGCAAAAAATCAAATGATCCCCCAGAATCTCTCCAACATGAACTATTTTAAAACACCGGGTGGTGGGCGGTTTGTTCAAATTGATATAGAAGATACCGGTTCCGGTATTCCTGAGCAGATACTGCCTAAAATTTTCGATCCCTATTTTTCCACCAAGCAGCGGGGGGTGCAAAAGGGGATGGGGCTTGGCCTTGCCGTGGTAAGTTCCATACTGGAAAGCCATGGGGGAACGATTACCATTGATTCCCAGCCAGAAAAAGGTACCCGCATGTCTGTATTAATACCTGCCTATGATCCCAAACGGATGATTCATCTGTTTGGAGACAAGACTGATTCGAAAAAGGAAGGTATCAAAATCATGGTGATGGATGATGAGATCGCCATGCGGCGGCTCATGGGAAACATCCTCCAGAGCGTGGGATACCGGGTGGAGCTGGTGGAGGACAGCACCTCTGCCATAAAAGCCTTTACCGCCGCCGTCAGTGATGGTGATCCCTTTGACGCCGTGATTCTGGACCAGATAATCTGCGGTGACATTTGCGGCAGTGACACCCTTAAAAAATTAAAAGACATTGACGGGACAGTGAAGTCCATAGTGATCAGTGGTTCCCCCCATAGCCCCACCATGACCAATTATAAGGAGTTCGGATTTGATTTGGCCCTTATTAAACCTTATACTCGCAATGAGGTCCATAGCCTGCTTCGCAAGCTGTTTTGAAACGCTAACATCCCCTGGCTGACTCTGATCTGAAAAGGCAGATTTAATCCAGCTTTGCCCGGGTCAATCGAAGGCTGTTGGCCACCACGGACAGACTGCTCATGGCCATGGCCATGGCCGCCAGTATGGGATGAAGTTGCTGTAAAAATGCCGGTGCCCATTGCATGGGAGCCAGAACACCAGCGGCAACGGGAATCAGTACAATATTGTAGCAGAAGGCAAAAAATAGATTCTGCCGCACGGTCCCCATGGTTTTTTGTCCGAGATCCAGAGCCCTTGGAATCCCCATGAGACTGCCGCCTGAAAGGATTACTTCTCCGGTTTCAATGGCCACATCCGTGCCGGTGCCAATGGCAAAGCCCACCTGGGCCTGGGCCAGTGCCGGCGCGTCGTTAATGCCATCCCCCACCATGCCCACCTGTTTTCCTTTTTCCTGAAGCGTTTTGACGATGGCGGCCTTGTCCCCGGGCTGCACCTCTGCAAAAAAAGTGTCAATCCCCGCCTGGTTGGCAATGGCCCGGGCCGTCTGGGGATTATCTCCGGTGATCATGGCCACGGACAGGTGTTTTGCCTTTAAACGCTCAATGGCTTGCCTGGAATCAGGTTTCAGTTCATCGGTGACGGAGATGAGCCCCAGGGGTGTGTGGTTTTGCACCAGCACCATGACGGTTTTGCCCTGGTCCTGCAGATTTTTGATGTCAGCGGCAAAGGCCTTTATATCCACGCCTTCGGATATGAACCACTGGGGGTTGCCCAGACGGTGATAAACGCCGTCAAGGAGGGCCGACACCCCGTGTCCTTCATGGGCCATGAACTGCTGTGGAGAAATCAGGGTAAGATCTTCGGCCCGGGCTGCCTTGACAATGGCCTTTCCAATGGGATGTTCAGATCCCTTTTCCAGGGATGCTGCGGATTGAAGAAGCCTTTGGGCGGTGAATGAGGCATCGGCCAAGGGGATCAAATCCCCCACAACGGGTTTTCCCCGGGTGAGGGTGCCGGTTTTGTCGAGAACAATGGTGGTCAGGCCTGTGGTATTTTCAAGGGAGGCACTGCTTTTAAACAAAATGCCATGTTCTGCACCCTTGCCGGTTCCTGCCATGATGGCCGTGGGGGTGGCAAGCCCCAGGGCGCAGGGGCATGCGATGACCAGAACGGCCACCAGTCGGATCATGGCCGTGACAGGATCTCCGGTGATAAAATACCACACGGCCATGGTGACAAGGGCAATGAGAATCACCGAAGGCACAAAAATAGCGGCCACCTTATCGGCCAGGGCCTGTATGGGGGCTTTGCTGCCCTGGGCTTCCTGAACCATGCGGATGATCTGGGCAAGCACTGTGTCCCGTCCCACCCGGGTGGCCTCCACCATCAACATGCCCTGGCCGTTGATGGTCCCGCCTGTCACCATATCCCCCGTTTTTTTGTCCACAGGCAAAGGTTCACCGGTGAGCATGGATTCATCCACCGCAGACCCGCCGGAAAGAATCTGACCATCCACGGGAATGCGTTCACCCGCATGCACAAGCACCTGATCATTGATCTGTACTTGGGAAATGGGGATTTCTTTTTCCTGCTCTGCCTTGACGATGGTGGCTGTTTTGGCTTGCAGCCCCATGAGTTTTTTGATGGCACCCCCGGTTTTACCCTTGGTTTTTGACTCCATAAGCTTGCCAAGTTTGATCAGGGTGATTATCATGGCCGCTGTTTCAAAGTACACATGGTCCCCCAACCATGGCATGAAAAGAAGAAAAAAGGAATAAAAATACGCCACGGAAGATCCCAATGCCACCAGGACATCCATGTTGGCGCTTTTATTCATAACGCTTTTAAAGCCGCCCACATAATAGTCCCAGCCAGTATAAAACTGCACAGGTGTTGCCAGGCACAGAAACAGCCAGTTCATAAAGGGGGCATGGCTCCAGGGGCCTGTGAGTGAAAAATCCCTTGCCATGCTCAATATAAAAAGAGGCAGAGTAAAGATGATACCCACCAGAAATTTTCGGGTTTGATCCTTTATTTCTGTTTCCTGGGCTGCGGTGTGTGCATCCTCTGCCGTGGTGAAGGCATCGGGAACAATGAGATGAAATCCTGCCTTTTCAATTGCGGCTGCCATGACTTCAACCGGGGCCTCGGAAGGGATGTGGGTTATGGATACCTGTTCCGAGGCAAAATTCACCGATGCTTTGATGACACCGGGGACTTTACGGTTTAAAATACGCTCAATGTTGGCTGCACAATTGGCACAAGTCATGCCGGTGACGGGAAAGGAAACAGTGCTGGGTTTCATTGAATGAATCTCCTTTTCTCTTTCGGACTTATCATGACACAGGCCACGTCGGGTAGGGCAAATAGCCGGATATAGTAGTTTTCGTTGAAAAGTTTCTTTGTGTGGGGCTTGCCGACGCTATACCCAACCCCGATGATCCTGACTTGTTCCAGAATCTTCCCCGGATGTCCGTAGGAATAAACCTTGCTGATTATATTGCTGGATAATTGATTTCTTTGAGTATTGCCTTAATTTTGTCCACTGTCTGTGAATTATCAAATTTGACTGTAATGTTGCGGGTCACGGGATCACCTACCACGTCTGTGATGCCTTTTTGCTCCATCAATTCGTTTTTGATGGCATTGACACAGTGAGCACAGCTGATGTTGGGAATGCTAAAGGTTTGTTTTTCCATGATGCTCTCCTTTATTGATTTGTGTTCTGGAATGGCTGAAAATTTTTTGAGCTTGTTTTATCTAGCTGCTTTAAAATATACCATTGCCCGCTGGAGTCAATGGATAGATACCACAAAGTGGCTTTTGCCATGAAATCATTTTTTACCTTTGATGGGTTGAATCCCCGGTGGAGCGGCATTGTAAATCGTTCAGAGGATTCATTGGCATTGAATTTTACAAATTAAAATAAATATGGAGATGTTTTGACGGAACAATCAGGCCGAGTCCAGGAAAAACTTGAACGTCAGATGGTTGAACGGCTTCAATATGAATGGAAAAAGATTTACCATGATGTGAGATATGCAGACCAAGCCCTGGCATTGCGACTGACCATGCCTTCCATTGTACTGATGGATATGAAAGCCTGCCTGGGCCAATGGGTACCGGATGTACAGGAGATTCGTCTGAATCGCAGTCTACTGATGAACGGTCGGTGGGATTCTGTTTGTGAGGTGCTGCGCCATGAAGTGGCCCATCAGATGGCAAGCTTATATCCCGAATATCAACTACAGCCCCCCCATGGCGATGTTTTTAAGGCATGCTGTAAAAAAACAAATGCCAATCCCCGGGCTTCGGGTACCTATCAGACTCTGGAACAGCGGGTGTGGGAAGATACCGACAATGAACCGGATAGAATCATGGGCAAAGTCAAAAAACTCATGGGACTTGCCGCTTCAAAGAACAGGTTTGAGGCAGCGGCGGCAGCGGCCAAGGCAAATCAGCTTATTTCCCGGTATAACATTGATCTGATCCGCCATGATAAACCCCGGCATTTTGAGTCTATTATTCTCACCGATCCGGTGTTGAAACGCAGTCAGTCGGCATGTCTGGCCGCAGTGATTTTGAATTCATTTTATTTTGTGGAAACGGTGTGGATCACCTCTTTCGTGCCTTCCCATGGACGAGCAGGCTATGTCCTTGAGATCACCGGAACAGTGACCAATATAAAGATTGCCGATTATGTGTTTCATTATATTTTACAATATGCGGAATCCAGCTGGAGGGAATACAAAAAGGCGCATCCCTCCTGCCGGAGCAGATCCGGATACATGAGTGGTGTGGTGGCGGGATTCAGGGAAAAACTTGATGAACAGCACAGGGGAACCATGGCTCGGACAACGGACGGCCATGAATTAAAAGCCCTTGTTGCCATGGGAGATAAACGCCTGGCCCGGCATTTTCAGATGAGATACCCCCGTATGCGAACGACTTCCTTCACCCACAGCAGTGCCAGTCGTTCCGCCTATGAGTCGGGAAAAGAACAAGGGCGGAACCTTAATATTTCCAAGGGGATTACTTCCCAAGGGGACAATTCCGGCCGATTGATCGGTCAATAAAAGGATCCGATATTATTGGGGGTTGGTTATAACAGGTCTTGGTCGTAAGATGAGCCACTCACTCTGGGGAGAAACATTCTAAAGTCGTTCCCTTTGCCGGCTAATGATCCTGCCGACAAAGGGGCCTTAGAAAAGCTGATGGCCATGGTGGCCTGATTATTCGTACTCGTCTTCTTCCGAATCAGACTCTAACACCACCCGATTTTCCAGGTATCCCATACCGGTGATGGAGGTTTCCAGAACATCTCCGGGTTTTAGATACACCTGGGGTTTTCTGGTAAATCCCACACCGCTTGGGGTACCGGTGAGAATAACTGTACCTGGCATCAATGTGGTGCTCTCGGACAGATATGATATGATTTCACCAATGGTGAAGATCATGTCCGAGGTGGAGCTTTCCTGCATTAATTTTCCATTTAAGCGACATTCAACGGTGAGAGACTGGGGGTTGGTGATTTCATCTGCAGTTACCAGGGTGGGACCCATGGGACAGAATGTGTCAAAACTTTTGCCCCTGACCCATTGTCCGCCCCCGGCATGTTTCTGCCATCGTCGGGCCGAGATGTCATTGGCACAGGTATAGCCGAATATATAGTCCATGGCCTCATCGGGTGTCACGTCTTTACAGGGTCTGCCAATGACCACCGCAAGTTCTGCTTCGTAATCCACCTGGGGGGGATCAATGCAGGAACGGGGAATGGTGATGACGTCCCGGGGACCGGTGATGGCCCCTGGGTTTTTCATGAAAACCACAGGATGTTCAGGGATGGGCATACCGGTTTCTTTGGCATGGAGTCTGTAATTGAGCCCGATGCAGAAAATGGCGGTGGGATGAACTGGTGCCAGGATTTTCTGAACAGCCACTTTTTTATTGGTGGTGTCAAAAACATCGAAAATATTTCCTTTGATTATCCTGGCTGTGTCTCCGTCAAAAGCAAACCCCGTGTGTAGCTCATCATCCATGTCCAAAAATCTTAGTACGTACATTTTCGGTCTCCCCTGCCTGTTGTCTGTTAAGGCATCAGCGCCTGTTGTTCGTTAACCAAGCGATAGTGAAAAATTTTTGTCTACCCCTATACTATTGTTTGGCCGGTTTGTCATTTGAAATATTCAAAATCTGGCAATTAGCATTGTTGTGTCGGAGATGAAGCGTTCAAAGCCGTATGCTACCGTTGAAAACAAGGGTGGCAGGCCCGGTTTTGTGCAGATGATTGGTTTGACGATTCCATTGAATGCTCAGATTTCCGCCAGCCAGGTGTACCATGACATCAGTTTGGGTTTTTCCATTAAGATGGGCTGCCACCACTGCGGCACAGGCCCCGGTGCCACATGCCAGGGTTTCACCGGCTCCACGCTCCCACACCCTCATGTTTATTTCATTCGGGTTCACAATGTCGATGAATTCCACATTGGTTTTCTCGGGAAAACAGGAGTGGGTTTCAATGGCCCGGCCGGTTTTCTCCACATCCACCTTTTTCACATCCGGTACAATGACCACGGCATGGGGATTGCCCATGGAAACAGGCGTGAGAAACAAGGCATGGTCTCCCACAGTGAAAGGGTGTTTAAGTTTTTTGGGTTCGTCCGTGCGGAAGGGCACCCGGTGGGGTTCAAGAAAGGGCTCTCCCATGTCCACCCGGATGGCGGTGACCTGGTTTTTATTGTCAAGGATAACTTCCGGTGTCACCCGTCCGGCAGGGGTTTCCACATGGAATCGTGGCTGTCCCATGATGCCGGTTTCAAATAGAAATTTTGCAAAGCAGCGCATGCCGTTGCCGCACATCTGAGCCTCGGAGCCGTCGGAATTGAAAATCCTGAATCGGATATCCTCGGTTAAGGAGTGAAGAATCAGAATAATGCCGTCGGCCCCGATGCCGAAATGTCGGGAACACAGTCGGCGGGCCATGTCAGGGTACGGCAGATGCCTTGCCAGGGTACCGGTTCGGTCGTCCAGGATAATAAAATCATTTCCCAGACCTTCCATTTTTGTGAATGTAACTTCCATGATAGCAGTCCTCTACTGTTGGAACTCTTGGGGGTGATCACACCCTCCGCCATTTATTATAACTTGCCAAGCTGGCCCATGTTGTGATCAATCCCCCGAATTCTTTTTCAGGCGCATATTTTTAGAATGTGGAGAATCTCTTTGCCCAGGATTTCCATCTGCCATTGCCGGGCACCGTTGATTTCCATCAGCTCCCGGTCTGTGGTGGGAGATATCATGGCGATGCTGGTGATCATGGCATTATTGATGAGAAATCCCGGTTCCATGCCGGTTTTTTTACTCATCTCTTCCCGCATTTCCTTGAGTGCCCGGATTCTTCCCGAAATTTCAGGGATGACCTCCGGTGCTTTTTTCCGGGGATATGACGGCAGTTCATCACTGGGGACGGAAAGACCTCCCTGGATGGCTTTAATGCATTTGTCGCCGTACATGTTGATCTGTTTGGGGCTCAGAGCTTTGGACTGTTTGAGTTCCAAAAGGGTGGCTGGACGAAGGGTTGCCATGCGGGAAACGGGGTCTGCTCCCATGATTTTAAACAGGGGGAGATCTTTCTGGCTTGCAATGTCCATGCGTACCTGGAGCAAATTTTCCAGAACCGCCAGGCTCCGGCGGGACATTTTCCCGGCACCCTTGAATTTCATGAACAGAGGGTCGGTATTATTGTTGTCATGCTTTACAAGGGTCTGCAGGTAAAATTCCTCCTCGGCCCAAGCCAGTCTGCCGCAGTCTTCCAGCTTTTTTTTAAGGATTTTGGATAGTTCCAGAAGATGTGCCACATCATTGATGCTGTATGCAATCATTTCTTCGGACAGGGGCCTTTTGGACCAGTCGGTTTTCTGGAAGCGTTTGTCCAGGCATAGATTGAAATGTTTTTTCAATAATGCCGCAAGGCTGCGCCGCTGAATGCCAAGGAATCGACAGGCGATTTCCGTGTCAAAGAGGTTGTGGATCCGGACATTGAAATCCCTTTCCATGCTTCTGATGTCAAAATCCGCCCCATGAAACACCTTGGTGATGCCGGGGTCTTCACAGAACAGTTTCAGGGGGGAAAAATCCGTGAGCAGCAAAGGGTCAATGAGGATGTTTTCCGTATCATCCGCAATCTGGATCAGGCAGACCTTTTCCTTGAAATGATGCATGGAATCAGCTTCAAGATCCATGGCAATGTGTTTTTTTGTTTTGAGCTTGTTACATATGCTTGCTAACTCCTCATCTGAGCTGATCAGCGTATACTCAATCATTTTTTTCTTGACCGTTTCAGGCAGTTGCCTTAGAGTTTGGGTTTTACACAAAGAATCGGCATAATACATTTAAGGTCATTATGCCGGATTGAAATTCCTGTGTTTCCAGTGGATTTTACAGGAATTTATAAATAATTTTAATTGAACATTTTAACAATGGATTAAAATCATGATCAATATAACACTTCCTGATAATAGTATAAAGGTTTTTGAAGCCTTTCCCACTGGAATGGACGTGGCAAAAGCAATTTCCGAGGGATTTGCCCGGAACTGCGTGGCCATGGTCGTTGACGAAAAGCCCATGGATTTGGGCAGTAGTTTGATCCGGGACTGCAGTGTTAAGTTTATTACCACCCGGGATGACGAAGCCCTGGAGATTTTGCGGCACAGTGCAGCCCATGTCATGGCCGAGGCTGTGCAGAATCTTTACGAGAAGGCGGTCCTCACCATCGGCCCGGTGGTGGAGGATGGCTTTTACTATGATATTGACATGGACCCGGTATCTGAAGAGGATTTCCCGGCCATTGAGGCCGAAATTCAGAAGATCATCAAGGCTAAAAAAACGTTTGAACGCTCCGTGGTATCCCGGGATGAGGCACTTGAGCTGTTCAAGGACAACTCATATAAGGTGGAACTCATTGAAGCCCTGGAAGACCAGGAAATTTCCCTGTATCGCCAGGGAAACTTTGTTGATCTGTGCCGGGGACCACACATTCCCCACACCGGCATGATCAAGGGTTTGAAACTCATGAAAACCTCCGGGGCCTACTGGCGGGCCGATCAGACAAGGCAACAGCTTCAGCGTCTCTATGGCACGGCCTTCTTTGATAAAAAGGAACTCAATAAATATCTTCATCTTATTGAAGAGGCCAAAAAACGCGATCATCGAAAGATCGGGACCCGGATGGATCTGTTCAGTTTTCACCAGGAAGCGGCGGGTATGCCATTTTTCCATGCCCGGGGCATGGACATGTGGAATGTGCTGCTGGAGTACTGGCGGGAGGCCCATAGAGAGGCCGGGTATGTGGAGACCAAAACTCCGGTGATGCTGAGCCGTCACCTGTGGGAAAAAAGCGGTCACTGGGAAAATTACCGGGAAAACATGTACACCTCGGTGGTGGATGAAGAAGAATACGCCATCAAACCCATGAATTGCCCCGGCGGCATGCTGCTTTATAAAACCGGGTCACACTCCTACCGGGATCTGCCCCTGCGTGCCGGTGAAATCGGTCTGGTTCACCGCCATGAACTGTCCGGGGCACTGTCCGGGCTGTTCCGGGTCCGGGCCTTTCACCAGGATGATGCCCATATTTTCATGACCCCAGATCAGATTGAGGATGAAATTTTAGGCGTGCTCCAGCTGGTGGAAAAGGTGTACAGCCGGTTTGGTCTTGGATTTCATCTGGAATTGTCCACCCGTCCTGAAAAATCCATCGGGTCAGATGAAAAATGGGAACAGGCCACCAATGGTTTGAAGAATGCCCTTGACAAGTATGGTCAGGAATATTTCATCAATGAAGGGGACGGTGCCTTTTATGGTCCCAAGATTGACATTCATATAAAAGATGCCCTGGGCAGAACCTGGCAGTGCGGCACCATTCAGCTGGACATGGCCCTGCCCGAACGCTTTGACCTCACCTACAAGGGGGCAGATAACGAAAAACATCGTCCGGTCATGATCCACCGGGTGATTTACGGGTCCATTGAACGGTTTTTCGGCATTCTGGTAGAGCATTTTGCCGGGAAATTTCCCCTGTGGCTTGCCCCTGTCCAGGCAGTTCTTCTACCCATCAATGACGATCTTAATGACCATGCACAAAGCCTTCAAAAAGAAATGGCGGCCCTTGGTATTCGGTGTGAGGTGGACAAAAGAACCGAAAGCCTTAAAAAGAAAATCCGGGAGGCCCAGCTCAATTATGTTCCCCTGATTATCACCATCGGGGAAAAGGAAAAAGAGTCAAATACCCTGTCGGTGCGAACCCTGGATGGAAAGGTTAGACTGGGATTGACCATGGAAGATTTTTCACAGGTCGTATTGAAACATATCAAGGAAAGAACCCTGGATGCCCGGTTGTTTGAATAGACATTCCCTTATTTACCGGTGGCCCCTGGTGATGTATTGCGTGATGATTTTTGTGCAGTCATGCTTTCCCTCACCAGAGGTCATCAGACATCTGCACTGGTCGGACAAGTCTCTGCACCTGGGAGGGTATGCCCTTCTCGGGGCATTGACGGTGCGCATGCTCAAGCGTGAACTGCCCGGGCGCAGTGCCTGGAAGATCATCTGTATGGTTGTGCTGGCGGGTACGCTTTACGGGGTGTCCGATGAGCTTCACCAGGCTCTGGTTCCCGGCAGACAGGCCGATGTTATGGATGTTGTGGCGGATATGCTGGGAAGTGCCCTGGGGGCACTTCTGTTCTGGCCGGACCTGCCTGGGATTGACAGGCCCTTTTTTAAAAAAACGGATAGGCTTTGATTCCGTTTTCACAGCCGGGGTTATTTGAAAAATTGGGTTTTGGAAGTCACTTCTGCCTTGACCTGATTTAGAGTTTCTGTCAGAGTCTCAATGACATTTTCCCGGATATCGCCCCCCACCACAATGTACATGACATCATCTCCCACCTTCAGCACTTTCTCTTCGGCAATTTCCACGATGACATCCACAATGCCCGTTTTGCTTTTCTGGGCATTCACAATTTCCTTTAGTCTGTCGTGGTTGACCTTTACCTTCAGGCCCGTCACTTCCTGACCTTCTCTGGATGTGGCCCGTACCACACCGTTGTGGCATAAAATCATGCCGGCTTTATGGTAATCCGGGTGGGCTTTTAGTCGGTTGATCATCTCCTGAACATTCATGCTGTTATCTCCTTAATAATCATGTCGGCATTCCGACATAATGAATAGTTAAAATGGTAATATGTCGCCCCCAACGGCCATCCGACCCGGGCCGGGGCCGCTGGCGACCCTTTTGCCCAGTTGATCTAAAGCGCAGGAACTTTCGGGCTGGTTTGTTCTCAAACAGTCTGCGCTTCGGTACAATCCACAGGGCAAAAGAGCTTATCGCCTTTAGCTCCGATCGTGCCGGATCAGATGGCTGTTGGGGAGTCTGTTGTCGATATTTTCATATAAAAAAAGAATCATCAACATCTAAGTAAGTACGTATGAAAATTAACATAAGCGTTTTTTCAGGAATAGTAAAGTCAATGGGTGCATCTAAGGGCTTGCCCGGGTGAATAAAAAGTGATAATTGTTCAATTCGGTGGCGATGCCGCATCGCCGGAGGGGAAACCATGGAACAGGATGTTTTTTTATGAAAAGAGAGAGAACCATCTTCACAGCAGAAGATATAGAGCGTGCCATCACCCGGATGTCCTATGAGATCATTGAGGCTCACAAGGGGGTAAAGGATATTGCCCTGGCAGGGATTCTCACCCGGGGAGATTCTCTGGCAAAGCGGATTCAGCAAAAAATCGTGCACCTGGAAGGGATAAAAATTCCCATGGGGCACATGGATATCAATCTCTACCGGGATGACTGGACACGCATCAGCCATCACCCAATTGTCAGGCCTTCAAAAATGCCTTTTTCTGTGGATGATAAGCAGGTTATCTTGGTGGATGATGTGCTTTTTACCGGCAGAACTATTCGGGCAGCCATGGATGCCCTCATGGACTTTGGTCGTCCCCCCCGCATTGAGCTTGCCGTGCTTGTGGATCGCGGGCATCGGGAGTTGCCCCTCCAGGCAGATTACAAGGGGATCACCGTGGCCACCCTGCACAGTGACTCCGTCAATGTCTTTTTGAAGGAGCATGATGGTGAAGACAGGGTGTTCATTGAACAGGATTATTAATAAATATTTGATGATCACATGTTTTTTGTTTTGACAAACAAATATTTGGCAAGTGGCAGGTATGGCAACATTTTTTTATAATTAAAGTCCAGAAACGTGATCGTTGAGTAAACAGGATAATTTATTGTGAGTACATTACTGCATAAAAAAGAAACGCCCCGGAACATCCGTGTGGCCATTGTATCTGTTTCCACCACCCGGGGAATCGCTGAGGATAAAAGCGGTATCTGGATGAAAAAGGAAATCAAAAAAGAAGGCCACGAGACCGTTGTTCACCATGTGGTCACCGATGAAATTGATGCCATTCGGGACATGGTCAAACATGTGGTGGATGATGTGGGCCCCCATGTGATTCTCATGTCCGGCGGCACGGGCTTGAGCCCCCGGGATGTCACGGTGGAGGCTGTTTCGGCTTTGTTTGACAAGGAACTTACCGCTTTTGGTCCCTTGTTTGCCCAGCTAAGTTTTGAGCAGATTGATTCTGCGGCCATCATGTCCCGGGCCACGGCCGGGATTATTAAAAACACCATCGTCTTTTGCATGCCTGGAAGTCTTAACGCCTGCAAGCTTGCCTGCGGAAGTCTTATTTTTCCGGAGCTTGGGCATATGGTAAAACATCTGTCCGAAGCCCCCTGATTTAGTTTTGTTGTATCCTGACCCGGCATGATCATAATTCCGGCCATGGGCATAATTTCGTGGATCAATGGAGGCATGCGTCTTGTGTTTTCGTGTTGTCGCTTTTTACACCCGGCATTCAGAAACATGCTGATACCATCTCCCGGATTCCATTTAAGTGCGGTCTGTCTTTTGATCAAGCTCCCCACAACCTAAACATGAGGTGAATTATGGAAGCACTTGACGCATTAATTGATGAATGGGAAGACACTGAAACACAAACCCGCAAGGCCTTTGTGGCCATTAAAGAACACATCATGGCAATGGAAGGCATTACCCTGGAGTTCAATGCCAGACCCGGTGTGAGTTACTCCCTGCGACCCTGCCATAACAATCAGTCCGATAGAAAACTGTTTGCCATGGCAGATGTTATTGATGATGATCCTGCAGAACGCTGGCTGTCCGTATGTTTTTATGGTGATATGATTACAGACCCCGATGAAGTGGGAGATCTTATCCCCGAAGGCCTGCTGGGAGAAGACGGTTACTGCTTTGACCTTGATGAATATGATGAGGATGCGGTGGCATATATCAAGGCCCGTCTGACGGAAGCCTATGAATCAGCATCAGCGCTGTGAAAACCGGTTAAACGATAAACCGTCATGGCCTGGCAAAAATATAAATAATACTCATAAGCCAGGCCTGACCCCTTGGTACCCCCAATTAACCGAGCTGGCCGACGTTAGAGCCAATACCCTGTTTTTTATTGTCACACCTTGAATCGGATGTTTAAAATATCTCCGTCTTCGACTGTGTAATCCTTGCCCTGGACATACATTTTCCCTACCTTTTTAAGCTCGGCTTCAGAGCCGTATGTCATGAGTTCATCATATTTGATGACCTCTGCCCGGATGAATCCCCGCTGGAGATCCGAATGGATCACTCCGGCTGCAACGGGTGCCGGAGAATTTTTTCTCACCAGCCATTGCCTTACCTCATCCTCACCCACGGTGAGAAAAGAGATAAGTCCCAGGGCCTTTAAACATAGTCGGGTAAGCACCCCCAGGGCGGTTTCTTTAATGCCCATGTCCGCCAGGAATTCGGCTTTTTCTTCCTCATCGTCCAGAAGGGCAATTTCCGATTCCACCTTGGCAGACACCAGCATGGCCTCCATGGCCTGGCTTTCACACGGGACCTTGAGGCGTTCAAGCAGAGCGCTGTCTCCCAGATCATCTTCGGAAACATTTACCGCCAGAATCATCTGTTTTCGGGTGATAAATGGGTAACTTCTTATCAATAGTTCTTCGTCATCGGAAAGTTCCATGAGTCGAAGGGGTTTTTCCTGCTCCAGGTGGGTCTGCATTTTTTCCATGAGTAGCAGTTCTTTCTGCTGATCCTCATCTTTTTTCTTTTTGGCCATCTCTTTGATGCGTTCAATACGTTTTTCCACAAAGATCTGATCGTGCATCAAAAGCTCTCCGTTAACCATTTCGGTGTCCCTCAATGGATCAACAGATCCTTCGGCATGGTAGATGGCATCATCTTCAAAAGCCCTTACCACATGGCAGATGGCGTCCATGTCGGCAATGTCCCGGAAAATATCTCCCCGGGCGATGTTGTCCTGTTCCATTCTGGGCAGCAGCACCAGATCAATGCGGGCCCGGACTTCCTTTTTGGGGTGGTACATGTTCACCATGTTGTCAAAACGTAGATCCAGGATATCTGCAACCCCCGGTATGGGTTTGGGGGCACCCCCCTGTTCTTTGAGTTCACTGCCCGTCAATATCTGGAACAGCGTTTTTTTTCCGGTCTGCGCAAGACCGATGATTCCAATTTTCATTATATTTTTTCCTTATTTGTCTGGATGGGCTGATCTCAAGCATGCTCACAAATTCCATGGGGGGTTTACCACAATTTGCATATGATGTCACCCCCGGGTGTGGGTGTTGCGGGATGGTAGCTGGAATTTTCAAGGGCATTCCGTTGTTTTATCTCCATGCAGTTTTAAACAATTTGCCGCAAAGCCGAATTCAACTCCTGCAGCATAAACGGTTTGGCCACCACACCGGAGAATCCATATGATTTATAGTCTGCCATTACCGGGTCATTGGAGAATCCGCTGGAGACGATGACCTTTGCGTGGGGGTCAATTTTCAAGATCTCCTTTACCGCCTCTTTTCCTCCCATCCCGCCTGGAATGGTCAAATCCATGATAACGGCGTTGAACCTGTCATGCTTTTCCATGGCATCCAGGTACTTTTTCCGGGCCTCAACCCCATCTTCTGCAAAATCAGGTTCATAACCCATATGCTTTAACATATCCCCCACAATGTTTCTTATCATCTCTTCATCATCCATTATCAACACTTTTCCCCGGCCTTTGAACAGTGGCTCCGTGATCTGCTCTGCTTGGTCAATGGTTCCATGAATTTCATCCGTGGAGGCAGGCAGGTAGATATGAAAAGTCGTTCCCTTTGCTTTCTGGGATTGTACGGAGATAAATCCGTCATGTTTTTCAATGATGGAATGGGCTGTGGCAAGCCCAAGCCCGCTTCCCGTGGCTTTTGTTGTGAAGTAAGGATCGAAAATGGATGGCAGATTTTTTTTGGCAATGCCTGTGCCATGGTCCTGGATGCTGATTTTTATGTACGGTCCAGGTGGAAGCGGTGTGCCGAATGCATTTCCCGGTTCGATCTCTATGTTTTCCCCGGCTATAATGACGGTACCTCCTTGGGGCATGGCATGGCTGGCATTGATAACAATATTACTTATTACCTGGTTGATCTGGCCTTCATCCACCTTCACAGGAAATAACGCCGGTGTAATGGAAAATGCATAGCCCACATTGGAACCTCTTAACGCAAAGATAACGGTCTCTTTGACAAGTTCAATGACGGACATTGTTTTCTTTACAGGGCTTCCCCCCTTGGAAAAGGTGAGTAGTTGTTTGGTAAGATCCCTGGCCCTGAAACAGGCTTTTTCAGTATCTGTTAAAATTTTTGAGATTTTCTCATCCTTTTTTGCATGTATCTGGGCAAGGGATAAATTCCCGATGATGATACTTAAAAGATTATTGAAATCATGGGCGATACCGCCGGCAAGCACTCCCGTTGATTCGAGTTTTTCCACCCGGATAAGATCCTCCTGCATTTTTTCTTTTTCGACTATTTCCCTTTGAAGACGTTTGTTTGACTCCATCAGTGCTTCGGTGCGTTTCTTTACCTTTTTTTCAAGATCTGCATTGAGTTGTGCCAATGCGCTGTTTGATTTTTCAAGGGCAGTATTGAGCCTTTTTAATTCCGTATTGGCATTTGCAAGCTTTATGGCGGAATCGGCCTCGGTTTTCACTGCATTTTGAAGAGCGGTGTTATTTTGAAGCAGGGTGTCGGACATTTTATTAAAAACCGTTCCCATTTCACCGATTTCATCATTGGACGTAAGATCCACCTTGATACCCAGGAGTCCATTGTCCAGCTTCTGCATTGAATCTTTCAGGGTTAAAACCGGTTTGATGATAAAACGAGATAATAAGGTGCGCAGAAGTAATGAGAAAAAAAGTGTCAATACAAGAAAGAAAACAACAAAATAAAGGGTAATGCGATTCAATTGCTGGTTGGTCTTGCTGGAATCATAATATAATTTTATATATCCCAGTTGTTCCCCAATGACTTTAATGGTCGATGCGTAGGAACTCATGTTTTTATTGGTTTCAAGGCGCTTGTTAAAAATAGATTTTTTATCAAGGGCTTGCATTTCATCGCTGAAGAGTCTTTTGATAAAATCTGTTCCCGATGAGTGCAGTAACACTCCTTGGTTATTGTATATGCCCACTCCGGCAATGCCTTTAACCTTTAAGATATCTCTGACGGATTCATGCAGTGCCATTTCTTGTGCTGCAAATATCTCATTTGCAATATCTTCTCTGTTTTGTTCAACGACCACACTTAAAAGCGTATGGTTTTCATCATATTTTTGTTCCAAAAGTGTGTTACCAGTGAAGTACAACATAAAGCTGCACACCATGGCAAATATAAGGCATGAGGTTAAAACAATGGTGTTGATTTTAAGGGCAAGGCTTACCGTTTTTATTTTTTCATTCATCCATTTTTCTCTTATCTTTTTGCTCAATGATTCGGTTTCTGGGGCCTGACCCTTTCCCAAAGTACCCCATGTTGTAACCAGGCCTGAATTTTGCCTTGGTTAAGCGGTGGGTTGCAACCTTCTGAATCACCCGTGAGCAGGTCCAGTTAATCTATTGGGGGGCGGAAGAAATGGTTTCAAAATATTTGATTTTGCCATTGTTAATTTCATTGATGACTGCATTTTTTACAGGATTTCGGTTTTTGTCAAAAATTATTTTTCCGGTGATGCCGTCAAAGGGGGGGGTGTTTTCCAATGCTTCCCGGATTTTATCTCTGTCCATGGTATTTGCCCGTTTCATGGCATCTGCCAATAGAAATACTGCATCATGGGAAAGTGCAAAGGCCGAAGGAATTTTTCCCTGGGTCGGGTGATTTTTTACAAAGTCACGGGAGATGGGCGTGTCAGATTCTTTTGACCAATGTGTGCAATAATACCCCTTTTTGATCACTTGGCCGCCCTTTGATAAAAAACTTTCCGTGTCCCAGTCATCCCCCCCCAGGAAAACCGATTTGATGCCGTGAAGTTGTGCTTGTTGTGCCAGAAATCCGCCTTCGTCATGGCCAGAAAAGAAAATCACATCGGGCTTTTGTGCTTTTGTCTGTAAAATAAGCTCTTTGTAATTCCTTAAGTCAGATTTATATGATGCGGTGAATAAAATCTTCCCCCCTGAACCCTCAAAGACATTTTGAAATTCCCGGGACAGGCCCATGCTGTAATTGCTTGTGATGTTTGTAAAAATAACCGCAGACGTTGCCTTTAAATCATCAAGGGCAAACTGGGCCATTACCTGACCCTGAAAAGAGTCAATAAAACAGACCCGGAATATATAATTCCCTGTTTTAGTAACATCTTCATTGGTTGAAATATTGGTGATCATGGGAATGCCTGCAGCCTGGGCCACCTTGGCAATGGCCAGGGAATGAACACTCCAGTCTGCTCCGATGATGGCTGTCACATTTTGGGAAACAGCTTTGTCTGCACTGAGCTTTGACCCAATGGGCGTACTTTTATTATCAAAAACATATAGCTTTATCTTTTTATCTGCAATCCCCCCTGCGGCATTGATGTGATTCACGGCACAGATAACACCTTCAAGGGAAGGTTTGTTTGAGTCTGCCGCGTTGCCGGTTAATGCAAAAATTGTCGCTATGTTGATGGTGTCCTCTTTAACTGATTTTATAAATCGGGAGGTCCCTTGATCAAATTGAACAATCACAACTTCCTTTCCCATGGGATTACCTTTTCCATCAAAGGTTATATTCCCGGTTGCCCCATGAAAGTCAACGGTTTTTGCCAGCGCGTCCCGAATTCTTTTTTTATCAAGGCTGCCCGCCGCTTTCACGGCCCGGGCAAAAAGTCCCACTGCGTCATAGGTCAAAGGGATGTCCGAGTTATATACAGGGGTGTTATTAAATTTTTCATGGAATAAGGCTTTGAGATGCCGGGATTCCGGGTAGGGGAAGTCTGCGTGCCAGTTGGCGGCGGTATAACTGCCGTTTAAGGCATTCCCAGCATAATTAAACATCTCTGTTGTCCAGGCATCGCCCCCAAGAAAGGTGGTTGTAATGCCCATGTCAACAGCCTGTTTTATCACAAGGGCACTGTCTCTGGAGTAACCGGGGATGAAGACAAGATCAGGATTTAATTCTTTTACAGTTGTAAGAAGGTTTGTAAAATCAATACTTCTGCCTTTGTAGCATCCCTGAAGCAATACCTTGCCGCCCTTTTTGATAAACCAGTTTCGGAAAAAATCAGCCAGGCTCAGGCTGTACTGCTCATTGATATTCTGCAAAATTACGGCAGTACCGGCGTTTAGATCTTTTCTGGCAAAATCTGCTATGGTTTTTGCCTGGAGTTCGTCTGTGAAACAGACCCGGAAAATATAATCACCTGTTTCAGTAACCTTTGGGTTTGTTGAAACAGGTGTGATCATGGGAATACCAGCCGCTTGCAGCACTGGTGCCATGGCAAGGGAATGGGAACTCCATGAGGCACCAATAACACCGGTTACGTTCAGGCGTATCGCTTCCATGGCCGCGGCTTTTGATCCAAGTGAAGAGCTCTCATTGTCAATGGAAATTAATTCCACAGGTCTGCCCAGCAATCCGCCATGTTGGTTTATTTCATCAACCGCCATGGTTGCTGCCTGGCCCATGGCCACGTTGTCTTTGGCCGCTATTCCTGTTTTTGAATAAATAACGGCTATTTTTGCAGATTCAAAGGCCTGTGTGCTTTGACTTGCACAAAGGATACAAAATATGCAAAACAATGTCCATACGGTTTTTGAGCCCATAGGAGTCCCCATTCTTGTGTGTAAGGGGGTTCATGGAAAATATACTCTATCCGGCATTTAAATGAAATCCATAGCCATTAACCGGATTTATCCATGCAAAAGCGGATGATTATATTTTCATGAATTCCCTAAGTGTTGTTTTACTGAAATTGAGCCTGACGGTGCATCTGGTATCCATTTGGCTTATTCCACATGCACAATTTCAATTTTATTTTTGGGACATAGATCATAAAGATCCGATCGCATGTCATGCAGGGGCCGCACAGTTGCCACATGACGCTGCTGGGACAGGGATGAAAGGGCAAGTTCCGATACCACAACAGCCTCCACATTGGGGTCTGCCTCGCCTTCTATTCCCTTTTCCGGAAAGGAAAAATCACTGGGTGTAAGAATGGCCGCCTGGCTGTAATTTAAAAAAGAACCCGACGGAGTGAGCATGTTGCCCACACTGCCGGTCATGACCACATAGGTGAAGTTTTCCACGGCCCTTGCCTGGGCGCAATGCCGCACACGGTAGTAAGCCTTTTTTTCTTCGGTGTAAAAGGGAACAAAAATGATTTCCGCCCCGGCAAGGGTAAGAAGGCGGGATATCTCCGGAAATTCAATGTCATAACACACCTGGATGGCAATCCGTGCCAGGGGGGTGCGAAAGATCCGGATGGCGGTGCCCGGCTCAATGCCCCCTTCATTTCGTTCCGCTGGTGTAATGTGCAGTTTATCCTGGGTATAGACATTGCCGGTGGGGGTGAATAAATGGGCCGTGTTGTAGCATTTACCCTCCCTTAATACCGGGTGGGAGCCGCCGATGATATAGATATTGTACTTCTGGGCAAAGCGTTTGAACATCTTTATATAACGATCCGTCAATCCGGCCAGGGCCAGGGTGGCTTCCTTCATGGACATGCGCGGATGATAACTTAACAACTGATAGGTGAAGTACTCCGGAAACAGCAGAAAATGGCAATGATAGGAATCGGCGGTGTCCACAAAGAATTCAACACTTCGTTCCAGGTCCTCAAAGGTCTGGATGGGCCGCATCTGGTATTGGGCGCCGCACACCCGTACCCGGCGGGCCTGGATTTTGGGAAACACCGCAGAAGAGATTCTTTTTTTGGTTACATTGTATTCCGGATTGGGCATGACAAGAAAAGTGGAGTAATTCAGGCTTGCGCGATCAATGGTGATGTCAAGCTGAACTTTCTTAACATGGTATCCGGCTTTAATGTGCGCATTCAGAGCTGAGTCTCTGAGTTCTCCCTGGATGACCTTTTCCACATATTGCTCTGCCGACATTTTACCGACATGGTTTTTGTATCCGGGGATTCTGCCATAGGCCATCATCTGTTTAAGGTTATAGCGTTTCAGGATGCTGCGCCGTCGTTTGTACAACATCATGGCCACCCCCCGGCGCTGGAAGTCCGGATGAACGGCAATATCGGCACCATAAAGGGTATCCCCGTCCGGGTTGTGGGTGCTGAAGGTACCGGCCCCGGTCAATTCATCCACATCGTACCAGAAATCATCATCAATGCTGACAATAAGAGATGTGGCATAGCCAACAACCCTGTCACCGCACACGGCCACAAACTGGCCCTGGGGAAAGGCGGCAAACTGCATTTCATAGTGGCGTTGGGTGAAGATAAATTCTTCGGGATAATCATGGTAGGTGGCTCTGCTGCATTCAATGATCTGTGGAATGTCTTCTTTTCGCCATTTGCGGGTTGTGATTTTGGTTTTCGGTTTATTCAAAGTAAGTATGTCCTTGTTCTTTCAAATGGATGTGGTGGTAAGCCCTTTATTTATAAACTATTTTGCATTGGTTCTAAAGACAAGATTCTCGAACATAAGGATTGAGATTGACTTTGCAGGCCGACACAACCCTGCATGTTAGATTGTTATGAAGTATCAGTTGGGCGGCGGCGGCGATGATCATCCGCTGATTGGCTGCCTGGCCATTATTAAGTTCGGCTTGCAGCCAGGCTCAGCGAGTTTCATCAAGAAATCCATGGGCCATGGATATCGATAGATCCGTCGTCCTCCCGCTGGGTATCGTCCAGTACAATTACCTTGAGCGGTACATCGGACTTGGGTTCAAAGCTGTAACAGGCAAAGCCCGCTTTCTCTTCATCAGGAACCAAATATTTATGGTTTCGGCAATTCAAATTTTGGCCAGACAAAATGGTCCTTTCTGCGGCAAATCAATCCTCCTCAAGATCCAGGTCCGGATAGTATTTCTTAGCGCATTCTTTGCAAATACTATGTGAAAATTGAGTGTGTGTCTGGGAAGATATATAGTGTTCTAATTGCTCCCATATCCCTTTATCATCCCTTACTTTTTTACAATGAGCACAAATGGGAATAAGGTGTCTTAACTGCTTGATTTCTAATTGTGTTTTAATTCTGGCCATTAATTCAGCGGCAATAAACGGCTTGGCAACATAATCAACCCCGCCAACTTCAAAACCTTTTACAATATCATCACTCTCTGTTTTTGCCGTTATGAAAATAACCGGTATGTGGCTGAAAGCCAGATTGTCTTTCAGGACGCTGCAGAACTGATAACCGTCCATTTCCGGCATCATTACATCCAATAAAATAAGATCAGGTAGTTTCTCCTCACAAAAACTCAGCGCCTCAATACCATTCTGGGCGACCCCAATTTCATAACTATTTTGCATCAGTAAATTTCCTAAAAACTGTATGTTTTTGGGATTATCATCAACAATTAAAATCAAAGATGGCTTATCGATCATCTAACTTCTCCAAATCCAAGATAAATGTCTCGATAGCTTCTGAGTAAGTGGTGAGACACGTATTCATTCGTTTTATATCAAAAATATTTAAGAGTTCAGACATGTGGGTTCCGTATTCGGTTAATCGTTGAACATTAAAATTTTTCCCTATTTTGTCAAGCCTTTCTCCTAAACTTTTAAATTCGCTTGCTATAAATGCTTTTTTCAGGGTTTTAAAACAGGGTAGCACCTCATGCCTTAAAAGCCTGCAAAGAATTTTTGGTTGGTAAACATCTTCCAAAGAGAGGCTATCGGGTAATTTTAAAATATCAGGAAACGTCTTGTTAACAGTGGTGTATTTCAAGTGCTGGGATAACTCATTGAGAAGTCTGTTAAACCGAATGGGTTTTGATAAAAATGCGTCAAATCCTTTATTAAGCGCTAATTCCCTTTCACTTTTTGTTGAGGCAGCTGTTAAGGCGATAATGGGAATATGCATTGTTTCTTTGTCTTTTTTAAGCTGTTGTGCTGCTTTATGCCCACTGAGAACAGGCATCCTGATATCCATTATAATTAGTTCAGGACTAAGTTCTCTTGCCAGCAGGATTGCTTCCTGGCCGTTGTTGGCGGTTATCACTTCCAGATTGACTTTAGATAGGGTTTCCTTCAAAAGTAATCGATTGGATTCAATGTCATCGACAATCAGCACCTTTACCGGTGTGAACTTAATATTTTCAAGGGTAATTGTATCTGGTTCAAATATAGGGCTTTCTGAAGAAGCAATTTTTACATTAACAAAGTTAATACTGAACCGGCTTCCTTTACCCTGCGTGCTGGTAACCGATATGGTTCCATCCATCAATTCCACCAATCGCTTGGTAATTGTTAATCCAAGGCCTGTTCCACCATATTTGATTGTATCCTGTTTGTCTTGCTGCTCAAAGGATTTGAAGATTTTTGTCTGTTTTTCTTTGGGAATTCCGATACCGGTATCCTCAACACTTATTGTGAGATCCATGCGATTTTTCCCTTTCGGGGCATGATGTGAAGATATTGCCACGTACCCGTCATCAGTGAACTTTATCGCATTTCCAACCAGATTTAATAGAATTTGTCGGATTCGTATTTCATCCAGATAAAGCCAGTCAGAAAGTTCTGGTGAATGGGAAATGGAGAGCCTGAGCCCCTTTGCTTGGCAAGTGATTTTAAAAATTTGCTCTATTTCCATGAATATTGAATTGAGATTAACCGGGACATACTCTATATCAAATCGTCCCGCCTCAATTTTTGAAAGATCAAGAATATCATTGATCAGGGTCAACAGATTTCGACCAGCTGTTTTGATGGCATCCAGGTAACTTTTTTGCTTGGAATCTGAAACCAGGCTTGTCAACAATTCACTGAATCCCGTCACCGCATTAAGTGGTGTTCGTAATTCATGGCTCATGTTTGCCAGGAATTCTGATTTGGCTTCATTTGCTTCATCGGCTTTGTTTCGAGCAATGGCAAGTTCTTTATTTTGAGCCACCAGCTCCTTGGTCCTTTCTATAACTCTCTGCTCCAATTGATTGTAAATTTGTGCATTGTTCAGGGATATGGCAATTTGCGTGGACAGCAGCTTTATCATATCCTGTTTGTTCGGGGTAAACATGTTTTTGATGCGTGTATGTTCCAGGTATATAACAGCGATCATTCGGGAACTGACATTTGCGGGCAGGATGATAAGGGATTGCGGCTTGATCTGTTTTAGATAAGTGTCTTCAATATGACCTGAAAACTGGTCAAGGTTGGCTATTTGACCAGTTCTGAGAACGTAGTTGATCATATCAACCGACAGCATGTCCTTATTCAATGGAATGCATTCCAGAATTCTTTCTTCTCCCTGTATGTTTTTGAACGCTTCTATTGCCCAGTCTTTTCCTTTTAAAATCAGAAACCCACGTTCAGCACCGGATACTTCAAGGAGAATTTGCATCATCTGCGTCAACAGGTTTTCAATATTGGTTTCCTGGGCCAGGATATTTTGTGCGTTAATTACGCTGAGCAGGTCCAAGTTCTGGGCTTGGCTTTCAAGATAAACATTGTGGTATTTGTGTTTAAGCTGATTACATTTTCTCTTTGCACCCCAAAGCTCATAATAGTGGAAAGCCTGTTTGATATAATATTCACCTAATTCTTCGTTGTCCTGTTCTTTCCAGAAACAGGAAAATCGTTCGCAAATTAAAGCGGTTTCATGGAAAAAACGGTTTTGCTTAGAGCTTGCAAGCCCCTCTGTGTAGCATCTGATTGCCAGGGGTATATCATTGGTTTTTCTGGCAATTTCAGCTTCAAGAAACAGTCGTTTGTGTTTGAAATTTTCCGGGGCGTCTTCATTCCACCGTTGAAGTTGGTCCAGGTCGTTGAGCACTGTTGCCCATCCTTCATCCTTGGGGCTCAATATGGCACATGCACTTAAGGAGGCATACAAAACGCCTGTCATTACTGAGGGGAATGCAGTGATAAAATGGAGAAGTTTTCTGGCCTTAAGCCCAAAAGCATAGGCCTGCTCATTGGCACCAAATATATAGGCCAATTGGGTTTTATATATATAAAGAAAGCAAAGCCCCATTGAATTTTGTACATTATTTTTTATAAATTGTTCTTCGCTGAATCCATCCCTGCTGAGGTTTAAAAAATTTCCTTTGTGGGACAATAATGTCTGTACCACTTGAGAATGGGGTAAAATTAAAGCCGTTCCGTGAAGGTTTTGTGTTTTTATGTTAAAATCAAGACCTTTCTGGGCTTCGGCCAGCACCGATTCCAGAGTTTCTCCCCGTTCCCATAAATAGGTCACCGTATTATAATAGGTATAACCGGCCATCTGGATATCTCCACCCTGCATTAACAGATGGTGTGCATCCCTGGCAGTTTCCAAAGCTGTATCATCTTTTATGGGCTTGGACCAATGCCAGCAGAATAAAATAAACAGATGTTTTGAATTACCCAGTGATCGCTTGTTGTTGGCTGCGATCTGCATGGCATATTCGGCATACTCGTAACCAGTCTGGTAATCGTTTCTAATCAGAATGAATGGGGTAGAGGCGATGGAAAGGGGGTAGCCCATGGCTTCAAAAACACCATTGCGGATTGCCAGCTTCAGGGTCGTAAAAACCAACTGGCAGGCAACTGTTGGGTTGTAAAAAAAAGCGGCAGGAATCATTGCCAGGATGAGTTCACAGATAAATTCCATCTCATCGAGATTCTTTTTTTCAATTTTCTTAAGCTCGGAAATCTTTTTTATCCCTGCTTGGTGGAATAATGTTTCAATTTCTTGTAATTCACGGCTCAAATCCTCAATTGGAGAATCCATTATAAAATCGATGTGCATTTTTTTTAAAATGGACATTCCAAATTCGACAGCACCTTTATAATTTTTTTGCATGCTGTCCTGGGATACCTTGGAAAAATAATTTTCCCTCAGCTCCAGAAAATTTTTATATCCAATCAGTTTGTCATGGAAAAAATGATCCGCTTCTTCAAACAGACTGTTTAGGTAAAGCGCGATATGGTACTCTCGATAAACTTGAAATCGAATTGAATCGGGAAGATAATCCTTTAAAAGTGGCATTGCCTGCCGTACATAAATGAGAAACTCCTTGTAGGCGGAAATATCTTTACTCTTCAACGCTGCCATCATGTAGAGTTCGATGTACTGCTCAAAATCTTTACAAATAAAATCAAAACCTTTGTCCAGGTGACCGACAAGATTGAAAAGTTCATCAAGGCTTTGAAAAATTTTATGCTGTCTCAGGGTGTTGGCGATGGAAAAGTGCAGTCTGGGAAGCTCGTCGGACGGGTTAAGTTGATAACAGGCTTGCTGGATTTTATCATGGGTGAAATAAACATGATTTTGCTTTTGAAATAAAAGACCATCTTCAAAAGGGAGTTTCAATGTCTGCAAAATTATGGCTTTTGGCTTTTTTGTGATAACTGACAGAACATTCAGATTAACAGAATGACCCACGGCACCGATAAACCGCATCAGGTCAGTAACTTCGTTAGGAAGGCGCTGCAGTCGAGTTTGCATAAGATCAACTACATTGCCGGAAACCTGCAGATTCGACACTTTGTTCAGATCAATTGTCCAGATTTTGTTCTTTACATCCCGCTGGAAATAGTCCTGATCCGCCAATCCTTTTAATAATTGATGCACAAAAAACGCGTTTCCATGGGTTTTTTCAAAAACAATATTGCTCAACGCCTGGTTGTTGTATCCCAGGCTGTCTTTAATCAGCTGTGAAACATCACCTGCGTGTAAATCATTAACTGATATCTTTTGAAACGGGATTTTATAGCTGGTGACTTCATCAAGTAATTGTTGAAAGGGATGATGCTGATTAACTTCGTTGGAGCGGTAGCACATAATTGCCAGCAAAAAACCTATTTTGTTTTGGAAAACGGCACGCAGAACATTGAGAGACACCAGATCCGTCCATTGCAAATCATCAAGGTACAGCACAAGTGGCCGTTCCTTGGTTGCCACCACATTGATAAACTTTAAAAAGACATACTTAAACCGGTTTTCGGCCTCTTCCCCTGTTAACTTGTCAAGCGGCTCCTGTTCGCCGACGATCAGCTTAAGTTTTGGAAATATGGATGTTAAAATTCGTCCCTGATCTCCAATGTTGTCCATAAATGAACTGCGAAAATCATCGAGAACCTTTTGGTCTGACAAAAGCAGCATATCAAATAGCTCGTCAAAGGCTTCAACAATGGCAAAATAGGGAATGTCCTTTTTATATTGCTGAAATTTTCCTGAAATTAATCGGCACTCGTTTCCAGCAAGCGTTTTTTTAAACTCCGACACAATCGTAGATTTGCCAACGCCTGAATAGCCGGAAATGGTCACCAGCTTTACATTGCCATCACTTAGCCCCGTCAACGCCTCTTTTAACTGCTCTGTCTCCCACACTCTGCCATATATTTTTTCAGTTACCTTGAATTTCAGGTCCATGTCCTGGACAGCCAGTCGAAATTTCGGGTCATTGTAGTGTTCCAGGTCATATATAATGCCTTCAATGGATTTATAGCGTTTGGACGGCTCCTTTTCCAACAGCTTAGCAACGATTTGTGATAAACTTTCAGGAATTTGTGGATTGATGGAAGAAACTGCCTCAGGTTGCCTGGCCACATGAAGTGAAATAAGCTGTGATATGTTATCGGCTTCAAAGGGTAGTGCCCCAGTAAACAGCCAATACAACAGCACACCAAATGAATAATAATCACTGATAGCGGTTGCTCGCCCTTCTACTCTTTGGGTACGTTCCGGTGCCGCAAAATGAGGATTCAGAATCTGTTGAAAAAGAGAGGGCGTATTGTCTCCCACAATTTTTGCCGATAATAAATTGTGCAATACAATATCGTCACCCGGCCCAAGTGTGATTGTTTCAAGTGACAGATTGTTGTAAATAACCCCCTTGTTGTGTATTTCTTTGAGTGCTGACAATACGGATTTTGCAAAAGAAATTTTTTCACGTAGGTCTCTGACTTTGCTGAAGAATCGATCCGGTGGGTATCCCTTTAAGTTTTCTTGGACTAATATGGATTTGCTCTTATCCTGAAATTTATCGATGAACCGGTCAACCAAATTGCTTGCAATATATCTGGATATCATAAACTCATGGTCGGCTGAATCAGGATTGGAATATTTGTGTAACAAAAAAAGATTTTCATCACAACTCGCTGAATAGACTATTTTATAGCCTTCATTTTTTAGAATCTTAGAAATTTTGAATTTGCCGATTTTCATAGATAATTTTTCTCAATCTGGATTATAGTGGCGGTCAAATGACTCGATACCGGATTTAAGCCCCAAACACCCTAAAAATGGGGATTTCAAGTCCCAAAATAGTATCTTAAGGTTAAATTGGAATATGCTATATTAAATCAAATTTTTACCTCATGCTAATATGCACTTCACTGCCGCACAGGCAGCTTAGAAATCAAAATAACAGCATAAATCATCAAATAAAATACCAGAATATCGACATCTTTCTATCACCCTAAAAGTACTTTCTGTCACCCTAAAAGTACTTTACAGTCTTTTGGGGAAAATCCCTGGAAATGGGGAATGCGATAAAAAAGTGTAAAGTACTTTTGAAGGATACCAGAATATCATGTATTTAAATAGGTCAAGATGGACGTTAACCCGTCATGAAAACGAGGGCTTAAGACAACGTTTTACTGAACCGAGCCCAGGCAAGAGAAATAAACACCACAGCCAGAGATGCCTGGGCTGCAACAGCTGGCCAGAGCACCTTTAACCCCACTCCCTTCATCACAATACCACGAAGAAGTTCAAGATACCAGCGCATGGGATTCACCCCCGTAGCATACTGAACCAGATCCGGCATGTTCTTGATAGGGAACATGAAGCCCGACAGCATCACGCATGGCATTAAAATTAAAAAACTGGTGAGCATGGCCTGCTGCTGGGTGGTGGCACTGGCACTGATCATCAGCGCAATACCCATATTACCCATGAGATACAGTCCGGAAAGCAGGTAGAGCAGACCGATATTGCCCTTGACCTGGATGTTGAACACCATGAAGGCCACAAAAAGCATGATAGTCATGGAGATATACCCCGTGACCATGTAAGGAAGGGTTTTGCCCAGAATGAACTCAATTTTTTTAATGGGGGTGACCATCACCTGTTCAATGGTGCCAATCTCCTTTTCCTTGACAATGCCGATGCTGGTCAAGAGCAGACTGAAAATAAACAGCATCACGGCAATGAGGGAGGGTACAAAATAGTAGCGACTTTCCTGGTTGGGGTTGAACCAGGCAATGGGGGCGGTGTCCATGGGCTGTGTCATTTTTCTCATGCCCTGTTTTTCCAACTGTTCCTGGAATTTCCGGTTGGAATAGGCTGTGATGATGCCGCCAGCATATCCATTGACAATGGCCGTGGTATTGCTGTCCGTGCCGTCGGTGAGGATTTGGACTTGGGCGGTCAATTTCTTTGTGATGGTCTTTTCAAACCCGTAAGGAATCACCACCACCGCCCTTACCACGGCGTGATCCAAAAGATCTTTTATCTCTTTCTGAGACACGGCCACATGGGTGATCTGAAAATACCCTCCGGCGGTGAAATCGCTGATCAGTTCCCGGGAGGACGGGGTCTTGTCCATGTCCAGCAGGGCCGTTCGGATGTCTGTGACGTCCGTTGTCAGAGCAAAGGCCATGATGACAAGCTGGATAACGGGCATGCCCAGGATCACCATGCGCATGCGGGGATCACGCAGAATCTGCAGAAATTCTTTTATCAGCATCTGTTTGAGACGGTGGATCATGAGGGTTCCAGTTTGAATTTGAATTTACGGTGGGCCACAAAGATCATGATGAGTGCATAAACAAGGAGCAGCAGGGCATCCAGCCACAGAATCTCAAGACCGATACCCTTTAAATAAATGCCCCGGAGGATGGCAATGAAATACCGGGCCGGAACGATGTAGGTGATGCATTGGATGGGTACGGGCATGTTTTCAATGGCAAATACAAATCCGCTTAAGATCAGAGTGGGAAGATAGCCGGACACAATGGCGATCTGGTTGGCCAGCACCTGGGACTTTAATACAATGCTTAAGGTCATGCCCCAGAAAAGAGCACCGGTGAGGAAAATGGCGGCCATGGCAAACAGCAGACCGGCATTGCCCACAATGGGTACATGAAACAGCCATTTGCCCATGACAACGGCAATGGTAACATCAAGCATGCCGATGACAAAATAGGGGACCACCTTGCCGATGATCAGCTCAGGTCCCTGTAACGGGGTGCTGATGAGCTGTTCCATGGTGCCGGTTTCCCACTCCCTTGCAATGGTCACGCTGGTGAGCATGGCGGCAATCACGGCCATGACAATGGCGATGATGCCGGGGATGATGACATTCTGACTTCTCAGATCCGGATTGTACCAGGACCTTGGCACCATCTCCACGGGTGGGTTCAGGTGGGGTTTGCCGGTCAGCTGCATTCTTTTTGTGGTGAGACCGGTTGAATAGATATGGCCCAGGGTGGTGGCATAGCCCATGGCAAGGCGGGAGGTGTTGGCGTCACTGCCGTCTCCGATGATCTGGATGCTCACCTCTTTTTGAGCGTTTATTTTTTCGGAAAAATCCGATGGGATGATGATGGCCACCATGGCTCGCCCCCGGTCCAGGGCCAGTTGGAGATCTTCATAACGATCATGATAGCCCACCATGGAAAAATAGGGGGAGCCGTCAAACAGGCTTAACAGTTCACGGCTCTCCCGGGTGCGGGACTGATCCCAGACCACGGTGGGCACTTTTCGTAAATCAAGGGTCAAGGCGTATCCGAAGATCATGATGAGAATCACCGGGATGGCAAGGGATAAGAACAGGCTTCGCCAGTCCCTTACCACATGGAGGAACTCTTTTCCGGCCACGGCAAACAGGCGTTGACGGTTCATCTGCCTCTCTCCTGTTGCTGTGGGGCTGCGGTATTTTTATCGTCGGCTTCAATGAGGGAAATAAAGACATCTTCCATGCCCGGCATGATTTTTTCCAGGGTGTACCCGGTGAGGTCCCGGGCGGTCAGGTGTTGCCGGATGCTTTTTTCAGCGGATGCGGCATCCGGGGTGACCACGTGGAGTCCGGCACCGAAAAGGGCGACATCTTTAATCTCTGGGAGGGTTTTAAGTCCCTGTATCAATTCCTGGGGGGCGGTGTACTTGAGATCCAGGATCTCTTCATGCATGTGCCGGGTTTTAAGCGCCAGGGGAGTTCCCATGGCGATCATTCGGCCCTTATAGATAAGGGCCATACGGTCACAGTACTCGGCCTCTTCCATATAATGGGTGGTGACAAAAACGGTGACCCCCCGGTCGGCCATGTCGTAAATCAGATCCCAGAAACGCCGGCGGCTTATGGGGTCCACCCCGCTTGTGGGTTCATCCAGAAACAGAAGGGGCGGTTCGTGGAGAATGGCACAGGCAAGCGCCAGGCGCTGTTTCCATCCGGCGCTTAACGATGCGGTCTGGGCATTACCGTGGTCGGAAAGTCCTGCCATGTCCATGGCCCAGGCTTTTTTATTTTTCATGGCAGATCCTTTCAATCCATAGATGCCGCCATAAAATTCAATGTTTTCCGCCACGGTGAGATCTTCATAAAGGGAAAATTTCTGGCTCATGTAGCCGATGTGCTGCTTGATCTGTTCTGCCTGGGTATGGACATCAAAGCCTGCCACCACCCCCTTGCCGGAACTGGGGGCAAGCAGGCCGCACAGCATGCGGATGGTGGTGCTTTTCCCGGCGCCGTTGGGTCCCAGAAATCCGAAAATTTCGCCTTTTTCCACCGTGAGGCTTAAATCATCAACGGCTTTGAAAGTGCCGAACATCCGGGTGAGATGATTCACCGTTACGGCTGTGTCCACAGTCCCCCCGGGGGAGGGTGAGGCATTGGGGGCAGGGGATTTTTGCCCAGGTGGCTCAGACACAGCCACCTTTTTTTTTGACATCATGCTGACAAAAATATCTTCCAGGGTGGGCAAGGCCTGTTTGATGTCATCCACCTGGAAATTCTCTTTGTTGATGAATTCCAGGGCTTTTTCCATGCTTTCTGGAAAATTGTCACAGACAAGGTGCACCGTGTCCCCAAAGACATTGACCCCGAGGCCGGGCCATTGTTTCCTCAGCAGGGTATTGATTTTTCGGGCATCCGGGCTCCTGATGGTGAGAATTTTTTCTTTCATTGACCGTTTGATCTCCCGGGGGGTACCCATGGCAAGGAGTCTGCCCTTGTCCAACAAAGCGATGGTATGGCATCGTTCGGCTTCGTCAAGATAGGCTGTGGTGACCAGAATGGACACGTCCTGTTTGACGATTTCGTATAGAATTCGCCAGAAGTCCCGTCGGCTTACCGGGTCAACCCCGTTGGTGGGTTCATCAAGCAGCAGCACCTTGGGTGTGTGAATAAGGGCGCACATGAGCTGCAGTTTCTGCTTCATGCCCCCGGACAGATCACCGGCCCTTCTTTTTTTAAAGGGTGCCATGTTGCTGAACCCAAGAAGTTCTTCAATGCGTTCCCTTCGGTTATTTCTGGCCATTCCATAAAGATCTGCATAGAAATTAATGTTTTCCATCACCGTGAGATCCGGATACAGCCCGAATCGCTGACTCATATAAGCCAACTGTTCCTTTACTTTAAAACCGGCGGTTTTCGTATCATGTCCTGCAATGGTGGCCGCTCCGGAGTCGGGGTCCATGATGCTGGCAAGCATGCGAAGGGTGGTGGTTTTTCCGGCACCGTCGGGTCCCACAATGCCGAAGATTTCACCTTTGTTTACCTGAAAGCTGATGTCGTCAACGGCCAGGACATTGCCGAATGTTCGAGTGAGATGAAGGGCTTCAATGGCCGGGGAGGGTGTCTGGGCATGGGCTGTCAAATTAATTCACCACCGGTACAATGGGTGTAATGACGGCGTCGGCAGGCATGCCCGGTTTAAGTTCGCCCCGGGGGTTGGCAAGTGCAATTTTGATTCTGAACATCAGCTTTACCCTTTCTTCAAAGGTCTGGACGGACTTGGGCGTAAATTCGGCCTGGCTACTGATGAAGGTGAGACGACCCTCAAAGGGTTTGTCGGGAAAAGCGTCGGTGAATACATCTGCTTTATCATTGAGCCGGATTCTGCCCAGGTCTGTTTCCGTGATAAAAGCCCGGAGCCACGGATGATCCAGATCCCCCAGGGTGACCACCGGGGTGGAGGGGTTCAGGTATTCGCCGGGTTCCGCAGATCTTACCAGGATGATTCCGTCCATGGGGGCGAAAAGTTCTGTGTAGGAAAGCTGCTGCCGGGCCTGATTGACCCGCTGCTGGGCCTCATTGACCTGGGCTTTTGCCTGCTGGATGGTTTCTTTTCGGGGGCCCTGCTTCACCAGTGCCAATTCCGCTTCAGCCTGGGCAAGGGCGGCTTTTGCCTGTTCAATCTGTTCCTGACGTGGGCCTTCTTTTCCAAGGGACAGTGCCTGGCGGGCGGTATCGACCCTGGATTCTGCCTGGGTTACCTCGTTTCGGGCCACTTCATACTGGGTCTGGTATCGCTTGAACTCCTGGGGACTTGTGCCATTTTGATCATACAGAGCGGAAAACCGATCATAATCGGCCTTTGCCTGGCTGAGCCGGGCCCGGGCGGATTTTACGGCAGCCAGGGCGTTGTTCACATCGGATGTGGCGCTCTGGATTTCCTGGGGACGGGTGCCCCGGGTGAGCTCCAGTACCACCTGTCGGGCCTGGAGCACCCGTGCACGGGATCTGTCTATCTCTTCGGGACGGCTGCCTGCCATGAGTTCGGCAAGCATGGACTCCGCCCGGGCAAGGGAGGCCCGGGCAAGGGCCAGGGCGATGGTCTGATCCTCATTTTCCAGACGGGCCAGCACATCGCCTTTGGCCACTTTATTCCCTTCATCCACAAGGCATTGGGCCAGCCTTCCGGTAATCTTAAATCCCAGCTGCACATCGGTTATTTCAATATTACCGGACATCCGGATGGTGTTTGAGGAAGGCTTTTCCCGTAAAAAAATAAAACCTGCCGTGGCGGCTGCACCGATCAATATGGCAAGGAATATGAATCGCCTTGATTTTTTCATGGACCCCTCCCGAAACTGCCCTATGTTGTGACCAAGCCAGAGCTTTTCATTCACCGTTTATGCAATGGTGATTTCCCGATTAAGATAGACATCCTGGATGGCATTTAAAAGGGTGATTCCTTCTGCCATGGGCTTCTGAAAGGCCTTGCGCCCGCTGATAAGCCCCATGCCTCCGGCTCTCTTGTTAATAACGGCGGTTTTCACGGCCTGGGCAAGATCGTCTTTGCCCGAAGCGCCTCCGGAATTGATCAATCCCATGCGGCCCATGAAATTGTTTGCCACCTGGTAACGGGTCAGATCAATGGGGTGATCACTTGAAAGCTGTGTATACATTTTTTCGTCGAATTTCCCAAAGCTGCCGTTCTGGTTCAAGGCTTTATATCCAAAGTTGTTTTCCGGCAGTTTCTGCTTGATGATATCGGCCCCCAGGGTAACCCCCAGGTGGTTGGCCTGGCCGGTGAGATCGGCACTGCTGTGATAATCCGTGCCATCCTGCTTAAAGGCATTGTTTCTAAGATAACACCACAAAATGGTGGCAAGCCCCATGTCATGGGCCTCGGAAAACAGCCGGGCAATTTCCACGATTTGGCGGTTACTTTCCGGGCTGCCGAAATAAATGGTTGCCCCCACGGCGGCGGCGCCCATGTCCCGGGCCTGTTTAATGGATGCAAACTGAATCTGATCAAAGCCGTTGGGGCAGCTTAACAGCTGATTGTGATTGATCTTTAAAATAAAAGGAATCTTGTGGGCATATTTTCTGGCAACACTGCCAAGGGCGCCCAAGGTGGATGCCACGGCATTGCAGCCCCCTTCCATGGCCAGCTTGATAATGTTTTCCGGATCAAAATAGATGGGATTGGGGGCAAAGGATGCCCCGGCCGAATGCTCAATGCCCTGGTCAACGGGCAGGATGGACAGATAGCCTGTGTTCTGAAGTCTGCCATGGCTGAAAAGGGCCTGGAGGTTTTTCAACACGGGAATGGAACGGTCTGAATTTACAAAAATCCGATCCACCCAGTCCTTCCCGGGCAGATGGAGTTGCTCTTTTGAGATGGTTTTGCAGGTGTGATTGAGCAAGGATTCTGCCTCATTGCCAAGCAGTTCTTCAATTTTATTCAAGGTCATTATTGTTCTCCTCTTAAAATGTGGGGATTGAGCATGACATCGGCCAGTCATGATTGGGGGCCAACGGGGTCAGGCTTGTGTTATTGGCGTTATCGATCACAGCCTGTGCAAACACCCAAATCACCGATAATGCCAATAACGCAAGCCTGACCCCATTTATGTGACCCCATTTATGTGGGGCAACGCAGGTGTGACCCCATCCATAAAAGATGGCCGAAGGTGATCAAGTCCCGAAAATGGATGGAGGGAGGGAGCAGACCTGCGGGGGGCTCACCTCGCACGGCTCATGGCTTTTTTTGACCTCTGTGTACAGGAGACCAAGCCATTGTCTTGCTTTGTCTGCCGGCATGTCCAGCTGTTCAAGGATGACAGACCAGTTTTTTTCCCTTGATATGGGGCAGGATGCATCAATTCCCATGATTCCTTCCTCGGTGTAGGTATACGGATAAAGCCTGCAGATCAAGGGGCGACAGTCATAGGGCAGTTGACATCCGTTTTCCGTGAGCATGGAGCAGTTTTTTTCCGCAGTTCTTTTTAATACGCGGACCTTGCCCGTGGGTTCCATGATCAAGGGCAGCCATTGGGGGTCATATGCCGGGCAGATCTCTTCCAGAACCGGGGGTTCAAGGGTGTAAAAATTTTGATGTCCGAGAAAATCGGATACCCGTTGAATGTCGCCTGTTGTAAGATTGACCTGGTTGTTTTTACAACAAGATGTTCCGACGCGGGCACAACTCATGCATGGTTGAGTCACAAGAAAGCTCCTGTAAGAAGGGTTAGGGACGTGACAGTGCGGGGAGAAAAAAGACGACCTCACCGTTTTGCGCTGAATATAATGATACATACCAAACAGTCAAGGGGGGTGCTGTCTTTTTTTCAACCCCACAGATCCATGCGTGTGTCGTGCTTCCGTCCGGAAAAATTAGCCTTCTTCCATATCGGTTTCCATGAAATCAAACCAGTGCCCATTGTTTGAGGCATGATCGAGTTCTATCTGCACAATTTTTTCGTGACGTTGTTCTATGGTTACGAATTTTTTAAATATTTCTTTGATGGATCCTTCTGTCTTGCCACAGGCGTCCTGATAGAATTCAGTGGTTTCAATTTCAAATTGCAGGGCCGTATTTAAGACCCGTTGGACATTGCCCAGAAACTGCTGGGGAATCTTTGCCTTCATTTTTTCAATTTTATTCTCAAGGTCTGAGGGCTGGGGTATGGACGAATTAAGTTTTGCAATATCAATCTGTCCTTTTGATTTCAACATTTCAAGGCTGTATTCCAGAAAATCAACATGGGATTGTTCGTCGTCTGCCAGGGCCTTGAAAATGCTTTTTCCTCTTTTATTATCAATGGTCTTAACAGCTGACAGGTACAGGTCTCTGTTCTTTTTTTCAAACGCCAATGCAGACATAAAAATTTCTTCAGAAGTCATGTTACCTCCGGGCGATGGGGGGGGCTTTTTTTAATCTCTTTTATAACGTCCCATAAGTCGGTTCATTCCAATAAGATGGGGTTCTATTTTTGCCAGTAACTGCCACAGGTTCAGGCCCGGTTCCAGTTCCACTGCCTTATTCAGTGCCAGTACCCAGAAATAATAATTGTGAACCCCATGTCCATTGGGCGGCATGGGACCGTTGTAACCGGTTTGTCCGAAATCTGTAATACCATTTGTATATAAGGGGGTGCCTTCATCCAGGTGCGTCACATCTCCGGGAATATTATAAAGTACCCAGTGAACAAATCCATAGGTGCCTGTGCTGCTTACCAGCGGGGCATCCGGGTCGTGACAGATAACGGCAAAGGCCCTGGTTCCTTCGGGTGGGTCTTCCCATGATAATGCCGGAGAAACATCTTCTCCTTCGCCGGTGAACCTGGACGGCATTAGCGTATCATGTTTAAATGCGTCACTTTTCAACTGCATTTTTGTCGGTGCAAAACCCATGGTGGCTCCTCCTTTCTTTTTGGTTTTTGAGTTACACAATTACAATTCAGACTACTGCTGTTTGTTCTTTATGTCAATGGGATGGGCTTTAAATCCTCAGCTTTTACACAACCCTCTGCATCAATGTTTACGAGGCACCCAGACCTTGAAAAATTCATGCAGGGTGGATAAGATGGTTTCAGATTGCTGTTCTCGACAGGAGATGTTCATATTTCGTTGTGTCCATCAGGACATGCAAGTTATATAAAAAAGAATAAGGAGAAAAAAGCCAATGGATTACACACCGCCATGGGGCATGCATAACGGCCATATTCAATCCGTTTTTGCCTCCATGTGCCGAAAAATGGATATAAACGGGCTTTACCAGCGGGAGCGCGTAAATACCCCGGATGGGGATTTTCTGGATCTGGACTGGGCCAGAAGAAAAAGTACCACCCTTGTTATTATTTCCCATGGTCTTGAAGGAAATACCCACAGGCCCTATGTCACGGGCATGGCCAAGGCCGCCAACCGCATGGGCTGGGATGCCCTGGCCTGGAACTATCGCTCCTGCAGTGGTGAACCCAACCGGTATCTGCGTTCCTATCACAATGGGGTTACAGAAGATCTGTCCTTTGTGATTGACCATGCCCTGAACCGGGGTCATTACCAGTCGGTTTACCTGGTGGGGTTCAGCCTGGGGGGCAATCTTACCCTGGTGCATCTGGGGCGGGACACGGTGCATCCGGCGGTGAAAAAAGCCGTGGTGTTTTCTGTACCCTGTGATTTGGCCACCAGTGCCAGCGTTCTTGCCCGGCCTTCCAACCGCATTTATATGGAACGTTTTTTGCGCAAACTGAGAAAAAAAATACGAGACAAAATGCGCCTGATGCCGGGGAAAATAGATGATCATGGCTATGAGCAGATAAAAGATTTCAAGGTGTTTGATGACCGATACACAGCGCCCCTGCATGGATTTCTGGATGCTGAAGATTATTGGGAAAAATCCAGCAGCCTTCAATTTATCCCCCATATCCGTGTGCCCACATTGATTGTCAGCGCCCTTGATGACCCTTTTTTATCTCCGGCGTGTTATCCTGTAGAAGCAGCTGAAGAAAACAGCACGATAACACTGGAAATCCCCCGTTCCGGGGGGCATGTGGGATTTGTGGCCTTTAACAAAGAGGGAGAATACTGGTCGGAGAAAAGGGCCATGGCGTTTTTGAACCAGTAGTGGGGGAAAAATAGTCTTGCCTTGAAAAGGCACTGTGGATATAGTCAGGCGATTTTATTTTATATGAAACACTAGGTACTGATAGCAACTGCTTTTCCATTGTTCGTTGTGGCTGGTGCTCACAGCCATGCGGGTTTTATATGAAAAGGTAGCCTTCAAGTCTACCTCAGCAGAGCCGCCCCCCGACGGGCAATAGGAACCGGCCAATCGAGCCGTCTACGGTTCCGGGCCGGGCCCATTGCCCGTCGGGGGGCGGCGGCATGATATCATTTTCAATATTCGTTGTGGCTGGTGCTCACAGCCATGTGAGTTATATAAAAAATATGAGGAGTTTGAAATGACAGATTTTACACACCTGGATCAGGATGGACGGGTCAGAATGGTGGATGTGGCAGATAAGGGAATGACCAAACGGGTGGCCGTGGCCCGGGGATGTGTCACCATGACCGGAGATACCCTTGCCCGCATCATGGATGCCACGGTGAAAAAAGGAAATGTGCTGGAGGCGGCCCGCATTGCCGGGGTCATGGCTGCCAAAAAAACAGCGGATCTCATTCCCATGTGTCATCCCCTGAACTTGACCCATGTAAGCGTGGATTTTTTCCCTGATCCGACAAACAATGCAGTGGAAATTGAGGCAAGCGCCTCTTTGACCGGTCAGACCGGTGTGGAAATGGAGGCCCTGACTGCGGTGTCTGTGGCGGCCCTGACCATTTATGACATGTGCAAATCCTATGATAAGGCCATGGTCATTTCCGACATTCACTTAAAAAGTAAGACCGGTGGTAAAAGCGGCAGCTTTCTGGCCCGGCGATATCAGGAATAAGACGCGAAAATTTCATGATAAAAAAGTGGTTAAAAAAATGGTGCCTTGTGTTGGGTGTGTGCAGCATGCTTCTTTCCGGAGGGGGCTGCCTTTTTTCTTCAAGAACCCCGGATTCCCTGCCGTCGGTGTCTTTTATAAAGTTGCCTGAAAGGGCCTTTCCTGATTTCGAAGACACCCTGGCCAACCCGGATCTGGACCGGGCGCTGGCACAGAGTCTTGTGTACTATGGTAAAATCCCCGCAAACCGGATGTTTAAACTGGGAGAAGAGACCTTTTCGGCCGCACACATGAAGCGGTCCCTGGAATATTTTCTCCAATTCATTGAGACAAAGCCTTCATCGGATGCGGTCACCCGATTTGTTAAAAGATATTACGATGTGTTCCAGTCCATGGGACGGGATCGCAATAAAGAAGTGCTGTTCACAGGATATTATGAGCCAAGTCTCCGGGGAAGTCTGACCCGGGACGAAACAAAATATCCGGTGCCCCTGTACAGTCTTCCCCGGGATCTGGTGCGGGTGGATCTTTCCCGGTTTTCGTCAAAATACAATAAAGATGCCATCCTCACCGCCAGGGTGACTCCAGATAACCAGGTGGTGCCTTATTTTACCCGGGCGGAGATCAACGGGCGAAGCGATTTTTATCTTCTGGCACCGCCCGTGGCCTGGGTATCCAACCTTACGGATCGGTTTTTTCTGGAAATCCAGGGGTCAGGCCGGGTGGAACTGGATAACGGGGAGGTGTTGCGGGTTCATTATGATGGCAAAAATGGGCATCCCTACCAGTCAATCGGGCGATATCTCATTGATCAAGGCGAAATCCCAAAAGAAGAGATGTCCATGCAGGCCATCCGGGCATGGCTCAAGGCGTATCCCCATCGCCTGGAAGAGGTGTTTCATCATAATACCAGTTTTGTTTTTTTTCGGAAGGAAAAAGGCGGGCCCTATGGCAGCATCGGAGTGGCCTTGACCCCCCTTCGCTCCATTGCAACGGACCGGTCTGTTTTTCCCCGGGGGGCGCTTTGTTTTGTGGAAACCAGCATGCCTTCCATGGACGCACCGGGAACGTTGGCAGAGCGCTTTAACCCGGTTTCAGGCTTTGTGGTCAACCAGGATACCGGTGGTGCCATTAAAGGCCCGGGTCGGGTGGATTTTTTTTGTGGCCATGGACCCTGGGCGGAGCATGCGGCAGGCCATATGAACCATACTGGACGTATTTATGTACTGGTGCTGAAAAAATAATTTTGGCTTTGATCATAAGCTGATTCCATCCCCATGTTGTTATTAAGCCCTGTCCTTAATGATATTAGAGACTTGTTCATTATATGAATGTTCTTCTTTTGCCTTGATTGCTTGACATGGCCTGCTTTTTTATCTACAACTTTGACAAAATCTTTTTAAATGTAAGCCTGAGCCCCCGGCCCCCAGGGGTGTTTCCGTTGTGATTGCGCCTTAATTTCTTTGAATAGTATAAAAACGTCCTTGTGGCTGAATCTGTATGAAGAATTATATTTAGTTTATGGTGCGTGTTTAGTTGTTGACAGCCCCAATGGAATTGTAGTTCACTACGCCTTCAGGTTTACTGAAATAAATGTATTGATTGGCCTTGGGATGAATATCCCGAAACGTGGCATTGCACTTGGTGTTTTCCATTGATCGGTGAACGGCTTAATTAAAATATAGTAACAGAAAGGGTGATATTATGGGTGTTGTAGCTGATAAAATCAAGGATCTTAAAGAACGGGAAAAAAAGATCCTTGGCATGGGGGGCGAGAAAGCCCTTGCTAAACGAAAAGAACAGGGTAAGCTCAATGCCAGGGAACGGCTTGATCTGCTTTTTGACCAGGGGACCTTTCGTGAAATTGATATGTTTGTAACCCATCGGTGTACTAATTTCGGCATGGAAACAAAAGAAATTGCCGCTGATGGTGTGGTCACCGGTCATGGCCTTGTGGCGGGAAGGACAGTATTTGCATATTCCCAGGATTTTACCTCCCGGGCAGGTTCCATGGGTGAAATGCAAGCCAAAAAGATCTGCAAAATCATGGATCTGGCCATGAAGGCCGGTGCCCCGGTGGTGGGAATCAACGACTCCGGCGGAGCCCGCATCCAGGAAGGGGTAGATTCCCTGTCCGGATATGGGGAAATTTTCTTTCGTAACGCCTCGGCTTCCGGGGTGATTCCTCAGATTTCGGCCATCATGGGACCCACCGCCGGTGGCGCCGTATACTCACCTGCCATGACCGACTTTATTTTCATGGTAAAAGACACCAGCTACATGTTTATCACAGGTCCCCAGGTGATTAAGTCCGTCACCGGTGAGGAAATTACCTTTGAGGATCTCGGCGGAGCCATGGCCCACAACGAAAAAAGCGGTGTGGCACAGTTTGCATGTGATAATGATGAACACGCCCTGGAAGAGATTCGGACCCTGCTGTCCTATCTGCCGTCCAATAACATGGAAGATCCGCCATTAAAGCCCACAACGGATGATCCTCATCGCATGGACCCGGCCCTGGATGAGCTGATTCCAGACAATCCCAATCAGGCCTATGACATTAAAACCGTCATCAGCTCCATTGTGGATGATGGTGAATTCTTTGAGCCCCACGCCCATTTTGCAAAAAATATTCTGACCTGCTTTGCCCGGCTCAATGGTCGCCCCATCGGTATTATTGCCAACCAGCCCCTTTTCATGGCCGGATGCCTTGATATCAATGCCTCGGACAAGGCCACACGGTTCATCCGTTTCTGTGATGCCTTTAACATTCCCATGCTCACCATTGCCGACGTGCCCGGTTATCTGCCTGGCAGTGACCAGGAGTGGGGCGGCATCATCCGCCATGGTGCCAAGCTGCTGTGGTGCTACTCCGAAGCCACGGTGCCCAAGCTGCTGCTCATCACCCGGAAGGATTATGGCGGATCATACCTTGCCATGTGCTCCAAACATCTCGGGGCGGACATGGCCTTTGCATGGCCCAGTGCTCAGATTGCCGTGATGGGAGCCGAAGGTGCAGCCAATATTATCCATGCCAGGGAAATCAAAGGCGCTGAAGATCCTGTTGCCAAACGAAAAGAAAAGATAGCAGAGTATGAAGAACTCTTTTCCAATCCCTATTGTGCGGCCAGCCGCGGATATGTAGATGCTGTGATTCAACCGGCCCAGACCCGCATGCGTCTTATTGATGCCCTGGAAGCCCTGGGCACCAAACGTGAGACCCGGCCCGCCAAAAAACATGGTAATATTCCCGTCTAATTCGGAGGCAATATATGGACAAGAAAAAACTTGCTGCTGCCACGGCGGCAGTATTTACCTACATTAAAACCCAGGAGGAGGCCGCCTTTTTTGCATCCGGCGGTGCCCCCGTCGAGGAGACTGCCCCAAAAGTGCCTGCTCCAGCTCCGGTGATGTTTAATGCCTGGGGCACTGCAGGACGTACAGATCAGATGCAAGGGCGTTTTCTAATGCAGACAAGGGTGTTCAGATAAATAAAGAAAACCGCCACTTTCTTTCATGCCCTGTAGCGCATGAGAGGATGTCAGGTGAAAAAATAATTTAGGAGAGCATAAATGAGTGAACACGGCAAAATAAACATGTGTGAATTGAATTGTGAAAAAGAGAGGCCTGCTGCCAAAAATCCCCTAAAGATTGAAGACCTGTCACTTCGTGACGGTCATCAGTCTCTTTTTGCCACCAGGGGCCGAACCGAAGACATGATTCCCGTGGCCGAGCGCATGGATGACATCGGCTTTTGGGCCATGGAAGTCTGGGGTGGTGCCACCTTTGACACCATGCATCGGTTTTTAAATGAAGATCCCTGGGAGCGTCTTCGTACCCTGAAACGCTATTTGAAAAAAACCCCCCTTTCCATGCTGCTCCGGGGTCAGAATTTGGTGGGTTACAGAAACTATGCCGATGATGTGGCGGAGCTGTTTGTCAAACGGGCCGCAGAAAACGGCATGGATGTTTTCCGCACCTTTGATGCCCTGAACGATTACCGCAACTTTGAGTGCGTGGTTCCGGTTATTAAATCCTGCGGCAAACATTTCCAGGGCTGCATCTGCTACTCCCTCACCGAGCCCCGCATGGGCGGAACGGTTTATACACTGGATTATTATATCAAAAAGGCCAAAGAGCTTGAAGCCATGGGCGCAGACAGTATCTGCATTAAAGATATGGCAGGACTCATGGCCCCCTATGATGCCTACGAGCTGATCAAGGCCCTGAAAGAAAATGTAAAACCCCTGATTCATCTGCATAGCCATTTCACTTCGGGAATGGCATCCATGACCCATTTAAAGGCCGTGGAAGCAGGCGTTGATATCCTGGATACCTGTCTTACCCCCTATGCCTACAGAACGTCCCACCCGGCTCTGGAACCCTTGGTCATGTCCCTTATCGGCACCGACAGAGACACCGGATTTGACATTGAAACCCTGGCTTCCATCAACGAAACCCTGGAAAAGGAGATTCTGCCCAAGTACAAACACCTGCTTGATGACAGCAAGGTGTCAGTGATTGACATAAACGTGCTGCTGCATCAGACCCCGGGCGGCATGCTTTCCAACCTGGTGAATCAGCTCAAAGAAATGGATGCCCTTGATAGAATCGGTGATGTGTACAAAGAGCTGCCAAGGGTGCGCAAAGATCTGGGACAGATTCCCCTGGTTACCCCCACAAGCCAGATCGTGGGCACCCAGACCGTGAATAATGTGCTCTTTGACACCAAAGAAGAGCGTTACAAGATGATCACCGCCCAGGTAAAAGATCTGTGCTACGGCCTTTATGGAAAGACAGCCATCCCCATTGATCCCGAGGTACAGAAAAAGGCCCTCAAAGGATACGAACGGGGTGAAACCCCTATCACCTGCAAGCCCGCGGAAGTACTCAAGCCGGAACTTGAAGATGCCAAGAAGATCATCGGTGATCTGGCAGTGGATGATGATGATCTCATCCTATACACCCTGTTTCCTGTTACGGGCAAAAAATTTCTACAGATCAAGTATGGTAAGGAAGCGGTACCCAATTCCATGAAACCCATTACCATGGAAGAAGTAGCAGCAAGAGATGAGCTCATCCGCAAGGCAAAGGCCGGAGATCTGGTTGAAAAGACCACCACCAAAGATGTACCGGAAAAAACAGACGCCCTTCGTACCTTTAACGTGTTTGTGGAAGGCGAATATTTTGAAGTGGGCGTGGACGAAGTTGGTGGTGCACCGGTGATTGCCTATGCACAGCCGGCACCTGCACCTGAAGCGGCAGCTGCACCTGCTTCCACGGCACCCGTTCTTCAGGCATCCGGTGCACCGGGTCTTGTTCCGCCGCCGCCTGCACGTGCCGCTGCACCAAAACCGGCAGCCCCTGCAAAACCGGCCCCGGCACCCAGCAAACCCAAACCTGCTGCGGCTCCGGCCCCGGCGGCCAGTGCCGGTTCCGGTACGCCTGTGAAAGCGCCCATGCCGGGCATGATCATCAAATATGAGAAAAACGTGGGAGATGTGGTTAAAAAAGGCGATATTGTGGTGATTCTGGAAGCCATGAAGATGGAAAATGCACTGCCAGCTCCGGCGGATGGTGAAATTACAGCCATCAACTTTGGTTCCGGTGATTCCGTACCCAAGGATGCCGTTCTGGCACTTATCGGTTGATTTTAAACGGAGATGATATCAGGTCTGTGGTGAGAAAATTTTTTCTGTCATAGGCCTGTTGGATGCGCCCTGTGCGTGTCTGCTGCAGATTGAATGTGGGGGAACCATGGCATTACAATGGTTCCCCTATTTTTTTTTATATGAAAAAGCAGGTACTGGGTGCTGATAGCAACTGCTTTTTCATTGTTCGTTGTAGCTGGTGGTTACAGTCATGGGGGGTATATGAAAAGGTAGCCTTCAAGGCAACCTCAGCAGAGCCGCCCCCCCGATGGGCAATAGGAACCGGACAATCGAGCTGTCTACAGTTCCGGTTCGGGCCCATTGCCCGTCGGGGGGGCGGCGGCATAATGCCATTTGGCTCCGCGTCTACGACTCATTATTCGTTGTGGCAGGTAATTACTGCCATGTGGGTTATATGAAAGAGAAGGTGCTGGGTATTGGGTGCTGACAGCAAATGCTTTTTGATTATTCCTTGTGTCGGCAGGCCGACATGAGCATTATTGGGCGTTTGATTAAGCCCGGTGTCGTGTAACCAGTGCCTGGTTTTTAAACTTAGTGCTTGAAATGCCCGGACTCATGATTTAATACAGGGAATGTTTTTGGGGCGAATGGGGTCCCGGTGCGGACAGGTGGGTTTGTGATGAATACAAGGGAGGTTACCATGGAATATTTTTATTCAGTCAGGGCACCAAGGTGTCAGGAGATAAAAATCAAACGATCCACATTTATCTGTTCCCTGGCTCCGGTGGATTCCATGGAGGAGGCCAAAGCCTTTATTTCTGCCATTTCCGCTGAACATAAAACCGCCACCCACAACTGCTGGGCCTATATTGTGGGGGAGATGGGGCAGATGTTTCACTCTTCAGACAATGGGGAGCCCGCCGGAACAGCGGGTAAACCCATGCTGAACGTGCTTCAACGGCATAACATGACCCGGATTGTCGCTGTGGTGACCCGGTATTTCGGCGGGGTCAAACTGGGAATTCGGGGGCTTATTGATGCCTATGGCGAGTCCGTTGAAGCGGCACTGGCCCTGGAAAAACTCATGAAGATTGTGAAGACCCGAACCTACACGGTTACATTGCCCTATGCCTTTAACGACACCCTTTTGTATCAGCTGAACCTGCATGATGCCACGGTGTCCCACACGGATTATACAGACAGGGTCATCCACGGGGTGGCGGTGGAAGATCATCTGGCCCCGGCCCTGGAAAAATTATTGACGGAATTTCAGGATGGGGGAAAGCTCAGTTTTGAAGGCCCCCTGGAGGAACCGTCCTGAAGTTAGAACCGGGTTGTGGGCCGACCCATATTATTGTTGTGGCAGGTACTCCTGCCATTGGGATTGTACAGGAGAAATCATGGAAAAAATTGCTTCATATATTAAAAACTGGCTTGTCACCCATTGCGAATCTGCAGGACTTCAGGGCTTCGTGGTGGGGGTGTCCGGGGGCATTGATTCTGCCGTCACCTCGACCCTTTGCGCACAAACCGGTAAAAAAACAATTGTGTTGAACATGCCCATTCATCAGGCTCCGTCCCAGGTGTCTCTTTCCGACGGTCACATTAAATGGTTGGAAGAGACATATGATAATGTCTCCGGGGTCACTGTGGATCTGACGCCCTCCTTTCAGACCCTTTGCACCAGCTTGCCCCGGGATATTCAGGACGGATTGACCATGGCCAACACACGCTCCCGACTGCGCATGGTGACCCTGTATGCCTTTGCCGGTCACCACCGCATGATGGTGGCAGGTACAGGTAATAAGGTGGAAGATTTCGGGGTGGGTTTTTATACCAAGTATGGGGATGGCGGTGTGGATCTGTCCCCCATTGCCGATCTGTTTAAGACCGAAGTTTATGCCTTGGGGCGCTTTTTGGGTATAAATGAGGCTATCCTGACCGCTGCCCCCACCGATGGGTTGTGGGAGGATGATCGCACCGACGAATCCCAGATAGGGGCAAGCTATCCCGAACTGGAGTGGGCCATGGCCTTTGAAGAAAACCCAGGTGATGAATCGGATCTGTCTCCCCATCAGAAAAAAGTGCTGGATATTTACAGGGGATTTCACCGGGCAAATAAACATAAGATGGAAGCCATTCCCGTGTGCACCATTCCCCGGGAGCTGAGAGGTTAAGGTTCAATATCTGAAAATTTCCATAAATATGGGTGATTGCGAAGGCGATATGACTTCTGAAAACACAGATGAGACAGATACCGCAACGATCCTGGGGCAGTGCTGGAGAATTTTTGATGCCATTGATGATTATGTCACGATTCTTGACCTTGACAAGCGCATCGTTTCGGCAAACCACTCCCTGCTTGAGGGATTTCAGGTTGAGTTGAGTCAGATTGTCGATTGCAAATGTTATGAAGCCCTGTGGGACAGGGATAAAAATTGTCGTATCTGTCCGGTGGAAAAAGTACTCAAGGACCTTAAAACTCATACCATTGAGGTGGAGAATTACCGTATAGGAAAAACATTTGTAATCTCCGCCTCACCGATCTTTGATGATAATAATGATATTGTGGGCATGGTTCATGTGACCAAGGATATAACGGATCGTAAAAAAGCTGAAAATGCTTTAATGGAAGCGCGATCCCAGCTTGAAGCCCGGGTTGCGGAGAGAACCCGGGAATTAACCATCTTGAATGAGCGGTTGTACGCCGAGATTGCGGAGCGAAAAAAAGCCGAAGCAGGGCTGATCCGGCGCACCGCAGAACTTGATTTGAAATCCAAGACACTTGAAGAGGCAAATATCGCTTTGCGGGTTATTCTTAAAGCCCGAGAAGATGATAAGGACGAGCTTGAATCTAAGGTCCTGGCCAATATGAAAAAGCTTGTGCTGCCCTATCTGGAAAAACTTAATACCACCCGCCTGGACGATGCCCAGCGCACCTGCCTGTCGGCATTACAGACCAATCTGGAGAATCTGGTTTCCCCGTTTTCCCAGAGACTTTCTTCTCCCTTACTGAATCTGACCCCCCGGGAAATTCAAATCGCCAACCTGATTAAAGAGGGCCTTGGCAATAAAGAAATTGCCAGTTTTTTTAATATTTCTTTGCGAACGGTGGAGTTTCATCGGGAGAATATTAGAAAAAAAATCGGTTTGGTCAATAAAAAGGTTAATTTAAGATCCCAGTTGCTGTTGTTTTAAAAGTGTTGGTATTTTAAGGTGATCTACCAGTTTTTTACTGGTAGTTTACTGGTAAAGATTTGGTGTTGTTTTTTGTTGCTAAGAAGGTATTATGGGCTTGATTATACAAGCCTAATCCCATTCCCAGGTGACCGAAGTTGAACCCGGTCCCCCAAAAGGCGATGTTAGAGCTCAATACGGCTGCTGATTGCATCGCGGACATGTCAAACAGAGAAAGGAAAAGCAAAGCGATGAACGAAATTGATAAGATTATTGGAGAGGCAGATGATGCGTTGTTGATGAAAAGGGTTGTGGATTCTTTTCGACGGACCATGGTCCATTATGGGCAGTGGTTTGCCCAGGTGGAGCATCAATTGGGCATGGAAAAGGCGATGGCGGTTGAAGCAGACGTCTGGGAAGCCAGTTTCCAGAATCAGTTGAAGCGCTTATCTAAAATCTTTGGTTTTGAAATCAAAGATGGTGTTCCGGCGCATCTGCACACGCTTTCCCGCGAGGAATTGATTGATCTGTTGAAAAATCTTGGGGTAAACTGGTTGGCCAATGACGGGATCTGGTTCCAGGCAGTGGAGAAGAAATATGGCATGAACGATGCCAAACGCTGTAATGATTCCTGCTGGACAAGGTATTCTCCCTTTGAGGCAGAGCGTATTAAACAGCTGCTTGAATTGCCGGAGCAGGGGGGCATCCCTGCATTGAAAAAAGCCCTGGCCTTCAGAATGTATGCCTTGATAAACAAACAATCCATTGAAGATGTGAACGAAAACTGCATTATCTTTCGCATGAATGAATGCCGGGTTCAGGTGGCAAGGAAACGAAAGGGGCTTGCCGATTATCCCTGTAAATCCGTGGGACTGGTGGAATACCCCTATTTTGCCAGTACCATTGATTCGCGCATTGTCACTGAATGTGTGGGCTGTCCCCCGGATGAGCATCCCGAAGACTGGTTCTGTGCCTGGAAGTTCACGGTTGTTGAATAGAATGCCTGCTGAATAAAAAGGAGGAAAACTTGCCATGTCGAACAATATTCTTAAATTTGCCATGAATCGTAATACCAGTGTGGAAAAAATAAATGATTCCACCCTTCGCTCCGTGTGTCGTTTGCGTGATACCCTGACCGATGCTGAAGTGATGATTGATGTGAAAATGCCGGACATGGAAATCTGTGCCATATCCGGTCATTTCAGGCATGCCTATTTCGGAGAAATTGAAGATCTTGACCAGCGTCTGCAGACGGTGATCGGAGTACGGGTGGCCGCCGGGATGTTGAAAATCATTAAGGGACTCATGGGCGAAGAAGAAAAGATTCAACAGATCGTTTATATGGTGGAAGAGTGCTGTCACGGTGTGATCTTGACCTTGACCCGGAAAGTGCTTTTAAAGGCACCCGATGACGAGGCTGGCAAGTTTTCCTTTTATTCAAAAATGGTCAAAAAAAGTATCCGCCTCTATGATCGCTGTGCGGCTTTTGCCAAAGGGACCCCTTTGGTTCGTGAACTTGAGTCTGAGAAGGGTGAAGGAGGGGTGTGATGTTTGATTTTATGCGTAATAAAGTGGTGGATGTGGCGCGTCTGGACCAGGATACCCTTGAAGTGCATGGCATTTTGGATGATTCCATTTACAGTGTGGAGCTGGATTTCAGGGTCAATATCAGCGATTTGATCTGTTCTGATATTAAAGGTCGCTGGCTGCGCTGGACAACACCGGAATGTCCCCGGGCCGTAGATTTTCTCCATGAGGCCGAAGGATTTTGTCTGAAAGCCGGAATTGATGATAAAATTCATAAGACCGTTGGTCGGCTTTCCTGTCGCCATTTTGCCAATCTTTTTATTGAATGTGGCTATGCGGTTCGGGAAACTGTCAAACTGCTGGCATGGGAAGATGCTCGGAAAGAGAATCCTGAACTTACCTTTAAACAGTTTATGGGCAGCACTGAAAAAGCTGTGCCCGTGGCGGAATCATCGGTGGGTATGGAAGAGCAGAACCATTCATCCGGTGGCGTGACTGAAAAAAAGCCTGCTTCCGTAACATCATCAGAGAGACAAACATCCTCCGGGGTAACCGGAAAAACCTATTCGGGGCAGGGCCGTTTTGTCATTGACATGCATGTGCACACGTCGCCTGCTTCACCCTGTGCGTCCGATTCGGTGGATACCATGATCCAAGCGGCCAAGGGTATCGGTCTGCAGGGTATTTGTCTGACGGATCATAATTATGTCTGGTCAGCGGAAGCCGTGCAGGCTCTGCGCGAAAAACATGATTTTCTGGTGTTGCGGGCCAATGAGGTTATCACCGAACAGGGCGATATGCTGGTGTTTGGTTTTTATGAAAATCTTCAGGGCATTACCAAACTTGCAGATCTGAAAAAACAGGTTGCCGCTGTGGGCGGTTTTATTGTTGCGGCCCATCCCTTTCGCGGGTTTCTGACTTTTGGAGCCGATGATGTGGGGTTGACCCCGGACAGTGCCATGGCCCGGGAGGTGTTTAAATGGGTCAATGGGGTGGAAACCTTAAATGGTAAGGTGACGGACACCGAGAATAATTTTGCCCGGGATGTGGCCAAAGGGCTTGGGTTGCCGTCAACGGGGGGTAGTGATGCCCATGATGCCTCAACCGTTGGGGTGTATGCCACCGCTTTTGATGAGAGCATTGACAGTGAAACATCGCTTCTGGCCGCATTGAAACAGGGTAGATATCATCCGGTTGTTTTTCGTTAATATCCCACCATTGTTATAACGGTCATGTCCTGTCGGACACAATGAATATTGGGTCGTAGACGCGGAGCCAAATGGCAATATGCCGCCGCCCCCCCCGACGGGCAATGGGCCCGGACCGGAACTGTAGACAGCTCAATTGTCCGGTTCCTATTGACCATCGGGGGGGCGGCTCTGCTGAGGTTGCCTTTTCATATAAATGGCTCATTGCGTCTTATCAAGTGTTCAAGGAGAAATTAATTATGCAGAGTAAAGACAAACAGGATTGGGAAAAAATAATCAGACGGTTTGAGCGGCTCCTGCGCTTAAAATCATTTCCCGTGGCCTTTAAAATGCTCGAAAAAAAGGAGAACCTTGACACCATTCCTTTTCTTCGACGTCCCCAGAGTAAAATGACCATGTGCCAGATGATTAATCTGGTGCGCAATTTTGATTGGAGTGTGGGAGCGGATCTGGATGATTTTCTCTTCTCCTCCTGCTCGTCGATTCTGGGCTTGAGAGAGCTGCCCGAAACCCATAAAGATGGAACCTTCAGGAATATTGTCTGGGTGGCCACCAAGGCAGATGGCCGTAAATTTGAAGCCTCTATTCCCCGCCTTCCCCTGGGAAAATATCAGGCCCTGGCCATGGCACCGCTGGTGTATAATCCATTTTCACCGGATATTGTGCTGATTTATGCCAATCCTGCACAGATAATGATGTTGATCAATGCCCTGCAGTTCTGTGATTACGAAGTCATGCACTTTGCCTGCGTGGGGGAATCCTCCTGCTCCGATGCCATTGTGCGTTGTTATGAGACCGGGAAGCCATCTGTGGGTATTCCCTGCTATGGAGAGCGCCGTTATGGCCATGCCCAGGATGATGAAATGGTGATGGCACTTCCGGCGGATTTGATGGAAAAAGCGCTTTCCGGGCTGGAGGCCCTTTATCGACGGGGCGTACGATATCCCATCAGTTTTGCGGGGGCTGAATGTGATGTCACCCAGGTGTTTCCCCCCACCTATCTGGGGCTTGATGAGATGATGAAAAAAGTCAAAGGGGAAGGTCGCCATTTTCTGCTGGGGGTGACCGGGGGTATTGCCAGCGGTAAAAGTACGGTGTCGGAAATGCTGGGGAAATTGGGTTCTCCATTGATTGATTTTGACCTGATTGCCCGCCAGGTGGTGGAACCCGGCACCCCGGGCCTGGCAAAGATTGTGGATTATTTTGGTCGTCAGGTGTTGGCTGAAGACGGCTCTTTGGATCGCAAGAAGATGTCTGATATTGTGTTCGGGGATATGGAAAAACGCAAAAAGCTGGAAGGGTTTACCCATCCACCCATCTATGAAGCATTCTTTGAACAGGTGAAAGAAATTACAGAAAAAGACCCTGAAGCCATCATTCAAGTGGCGGTGCCGCTGCTCATTGAGTTGAATCTGCAGTATCTGTTTGACAAGTTGCTGGTTATCCATGTCCCGGCCCAGGTGCAGATAGAACGGCTTGCCAACCGGGATGGTATCAGTCAAGAAGATGCAGCCAATATTCTTAAGGCCCAGCTGCCCATAGATGAAAAGCTTCAGTTTGCTGATTTTGTGGTCGATAATACCAAGGATCTTGCACATACCCAACAACAGATTGAAGCGGTTTGGGAAAGTCTTCAAAAAAAATAAAACTCATCCGCCTCAAATACATACGTGTAATGGTATAGGGATTAATATCCGTCCCCTTCTGTACCGAGGACAGAAGGGGGCTTTGCTGCTTTGTAAAGCCCATCCCCTTGGGGTACCAGCCATGGCGGCCAGTGCCCCATGATCTGTAATAAAAATGGGAATGCGCCCTTGGTCCAGCAAGAGTAAACAGGAAAATGTATCCGGGAAATGAATGGTGCCAAAAATCATGATTGATGTGTGGCCGTAACTGTATTATAATAAGTCATAATTCAAGGAAACTCGTCACTTAATAAATTCTCATCATGATTTGTTTTAACCCACTTAAATTATTAACGCTGAGTTTTGAAAAAACATTTGTTCGGATTTGATAATTTCATCTGTTTACGAAATCTTATGACCAAGCCCGAACTTATGATTCTTGGGAAGAGAAAAAATACGCAATCAATTTAAAAGACAATGGAAATTAAAATGGCATTGACCTTTGAAAAAAGAGATCGAGACGGGCCTTCATAGAATTGTCCAATGTGGGCCATATCTTCTGAAAAAAGAGGAGCGTCCCATGACTATAATATTAATAAACCTCAAAAAATACATAGTGGCGGCTGGCATCATGGCTGCGCTGTCTCTCCTGCTTTTGGGTGCCGTCCTGGCAGCCGATTCATTACCTCTCACTCACCAATCCAATTACGAAACTTCATTTGAGGCCTACTCCAATCAATTTCAAAGCAGGATGCCCCTGGAAAATGAGGATGATTATACGCTTCTGGAAGTTCTATGGTCTAAGATGGTTGACGAAACCAGGTTTTTACCCTGGAACAATGGGGAATTGTTTGAAGAAGGGGCCTATTTTCAACCCGGTGCCATGGAATATGAACTCTACAAAGGAAAATTCAGGGAAATTAATTATATAAGAGAAAAAATGGCGGAAAAGTACGTTGTTGAAATGGCAGAAAAAGTGTCGATGGAAATCCCCATCGTCCAAAAAATGGATAAATTGGGCAAAAAAATATCAAGGCATTTGAGGATGCGATATTTAAAAACAGGCAAATACGAAAAGCCCCTCCTCTATCTGTCCGGCCAGGCCCTGAATTCCCAGACCAATGAACAGGAAAAATTATATGAAATTATTTTTTCTACCCACCTTTATGATCAGCTTCCCCGTATCATGCCTGGTTTTTCCATGGAGATCAATTCCAGCTATTACGGTATCAGCACCAACATGGAATTCATACCCGGTAATGGAGAGTGTGGCATGGAGGTGACAAGTCATTTGCTCAATACTTACATTGGTGGCAGGACCAGCCTTGAGTTTGTAACCGGTGGAGGCGAAGTGTCCAGTATGGTTAAAATTTCATTTGGATTATAGTGTGTGAACTTGTTTTTAAAGGGAGTCATATGCTCCCCATGATGGTGTCCTTATGTGTAGCGTTTCCCGTCAGATAAACGATAAGTGTGTGCTTAAGCTTATTGGTAAATGTCTCACGATGTCATGGTTAACACCCCTCTCCAGGCTACGCCAACAGGCATGCCTCAAGGCGGCCTGTTGTCATCGCTGCTTGCGAATATCCTTCTTGATGACCTCGACAAGGAGTTGGAAAGACGTGGCCACCAATTTGTCCGCTACGCAGAGGACTGTATCATTATGGTGAAGAGTCTGAGAGCCGGAAATTGGGTAATGGCCCGTATTAGAAGATTTCTTGAGCGTAAGCTTCGGCTTTAGATTCCTTTTTAAACTGCATTTGGAACGGCAGCGCTCGTCAACGGATCGGGCGGATCTCTTCCCAGTTCAGATTGGAATTGAGATTCGGGTTGTATCCGGGCACATCCGACAGCAGGTACTCGCCCTGATTATTGGTCCAGGCCTTCTGATAGCCGCCGGGCAGCTCGACCTGCATTTCGTTGACCGGATCATAATAGTTCTCCGAATCGCGAATATATTCGCTGAACTCGCGGCTGGCACGATCTTCAGCCTGCTGCCGAGCGTTCCAGGATTGCATCAGACTCTGGGTGAACTGATCATTGCTACGACTGATTGCCCGGCTCAGTGCTCCGGCATTGGCAATCCCCTGTTGCTTGGCGGCGATCCACTGCTGCTGGGCTTTGGAAAAACGCGCGTACCAGCTTTGCTCCACCCGGAACGAATTGACAAAAGCGCCGGCCAACGGTTTCAGCGCGTCCAGTTTCCCGGTCTCGGCCCGTACCGAAAGGTTTCGATCCGCCAGCCAGAACAGGTTTTGCCCGCCAGTAACGAGCACCACGCAATAGAAGTCCTCCTCCCAATTTCGGCCGTTTTCCGTGTAGGCAAACCGGGAACGGGTACCGTAGCCCTGAATTCCACCCGGTTGCGTCGCGGCAACCCCGGCGGCCCAATCGGACAGATTCTCCTGCTCAACCAAGCGAAGATTGCGAGCATTGGGCCGTTGTTGCGGCAACAGCAGCTGTTGCAGAAACTCTGTCGGATTGTTCGGAATTGGCATGACGATCATACCGAGATAAAGCTGCCCGACCGACCACTGAGACTCGATCTGTCCGCTGATATACATGGGAGAGGGATGAATGTAAAATCCGGCTGAATTATCCGGCGCGGTGATGGCTACATCCGCTGTCACCAGATTTGCCAAGGCGGCACTCCAGGTCAGCCCGCCGCGCAGCTGCCAGTCCTGCGGGGCCAGCACCCGAAAGGCGGGTATCCCCATCTGTGGATCGATAATGTCATACGTCTGCAGGTGCAAGGTGCCCGCCGCCATACAGGCACTGTGACAAAAACCGATCAGCAAAAAAGCCATAAACACACGCTGTGCAAGTCGGCCGACAGCTGTCTGCCACCATTTTCCAAACAACATAAATCGGTTTTTTCTTTCCACTCTGCAATTCATCTCTTGGCCTCCCCCGACAGGCCTCCACCTGTCGTTCTGTCAACAACCGTTCGTCAGCGTCATACGGCATCCCGATAAACCGGCAGTTCTTTTTGTGAAAATAGCTTGAGAAAAAACAAGCGCGGCAGGCTGAGTAACGCGCTGCAGGCGACACCGAGCCCCGCGATATAGCATTTGGAAATTTCACCCTTATATCCCAGCTGTCCGCCTGATGCGCCTGAAACTGCATGAACAGGGTAAAATGGGTCATCATGGCCCTGCCAAACAAATATTTCCTTTCCTTTGGATTGTTCCTGTCCGGGAACTGATCTGCCTGATCAGCCGAACCACCTTGGTACGCGATCCGTATGCCGGGTGGTGTGGGAGGACTCCTCAGTGATGGGGAGTCCTATCCCGATATAACCTTTTTTTGCTCAATTTTTGTTTAATATATACAAAAAGCCGTTTCCAATCTTGAAAGCAAAGCGCAAAAAACGCTCCAATAGTACCCGCCGATGCCATACCGACAGGACAGCCTTGCTGTCCACAAAAAGGGCAAACTGCAAACATTGCATAAAGACCAGTAAATCCAAACCATGATGCAAGTAATCTAAATAAATGACCAAAAGGCGACAATTTTATATTTTCTTTATTGTGGTTCATTTCTGTATTTTGAATTGTAATTGTTTCTTCTTCGTTTTTCATTCTTCAGTTCACAATCTCCTTTGATTATAACATGAAAATCACCGGCATTGCTCGGTGCACTTTTTTGTTGAAATATAAAATCTTTTAATAAATATGTTCTTCGGCGGTTTATTCCTTTTTGCACAATAAGTTCATAATTAATTTGATCAGAGTGTCTTTTTGTTTCGGGTCTGATTCAGCAACCAAGAGGGTCAGAGCGGCTTGGCCTGTATCATTAATTAATAGAACCCTCCTTCCCCAACCCCCTGACAGGATATTAAATATCCAATACCTTTTCGATAACACATATCCGAATATCTTGGAATATAAAGCTGATTTTTTCAACATACGCTTTCAGTAATATGTTGGCAGGAAATGCCTGATTTGCGACTACCATCACAGGGTGCATTCCGGTATTGATGAACGGCCCATTGATCGGTACTATCTGTGAAGAAGCCTTAACATATGCCATGTTTTTGCGACAAAAAAAACGGTGGACGCAGACATGGTGTTGAAAATCAAGACCAACGGCGACATATCCACGAAATAACAGTTTCGGTGAAACGGAGTCGGGGGCTGCTGGGGAGCAACCCGGCAAGGGATAGCCGAAGTGGGGGAGCACTTATATAAATGCTCTCCACTCATGCCTTAAAAAAAAACACGACGGATGAGCGGAGCGAATCCCTTATTAAAAATTCTGGTCAATATAATCCTGTGAAAAAGCGATGCATCCATCAATATTTTTTGAGAATGATCGCCATATGAAGCCCTACTTCGGATAAAATAATGTCATCACCGATAAACAGAAGAAAAAGCTAATCAACACCGGCTGGAGCCATATTTCAAACTTCATCTTCTTTGTCAATCGTCCTTCATACTTTCCTTGACAAAAAGCGTCTTCCTATCCTATCCTATTCTATTCCTATATTACAAGCGGTTAATGGCGTTACAAATCTGTTATGATCAACCCCTACAAAACCATTCAGCATATCCTGTCGGCAAACGCTTTTAAAGATGCATGTAATTGGGAAAAAACAGATGATAGATTCATGGAGGGGGTGTATCATGAGAAAAATAGCGATCAGTATTATTTTTTGTTCAATATTTTTTAGCCCGACCGCAAATGTCCTTTGCCAGGACGCTTCCCATGTGATGAGAATCGGCATTGGCTATCCTGAAAATGCGAACAGTTTCAGCTGGACTCCTTTTTCCGTATTGAAAAAGGAAGTAGAGGAAAGATCCGGCGGTCGCTTCAGGGTTGAACTCTATTCCCAGACCATGGGAACGGCATCCCTGGACATGGTGGATATGGTTCTGGACGGGCTGATTGATGCCAGGGATTTTGCCGACGGCCATGTCTCCACCCTTTATCCGCCGCTTCAGGTCTTGTCCATCCCTTATCTTTTTGCAGACCGAGAAATCGCCTGGGAGGTCCTGGACGGAGCGTTTGGGCAACTTCTGATCGAGGATATGGCCAAAAAAACCGGTCTTAGACCTCTGTACTGGATTGAGAACGGCGGATTTCGGCACTATTCAAACAACAAGCGGCCCATCCGCAGCCCGGATGATATGAAGGGATTGAAAATCAGAACCATGGAAAGCCCTGTTCACATGAAAATCGTTTCCGATTTAGGGGCGCAGGCCGTTCCCATTTCATGGAGCAAGCTATATGAAGCCATTGAATCTGGAATTGTGGACGGCCAGGAGAACTCCATCGGGACATTCATGATTATTCACTTTGAAAATATTCAACAATACATTGTCATGGATGCCCATGTCTACGGGACCTACACCCTTTTGATGAATGACGCCTGGTACCGGAAGCTTCCAGAGGATATGAAAAAGATCATGGCCCAGGCTAAAAGGGTGTCCGCCGCTGCAAACCGCGGTCTTGCCGTGGCCAACGAGCTTGAAGGAATTAAATATCTTAAGAGCAAGGGCGTGGACATCTATTTCCCCACGCCGGATCAGATGGAAATGTTTAAAAACAGGACCCGAAAAAGTGCTGTGGAATGGCTGAAGCAGAATGTCGGGGAGGAATGGGTGAGCAAAGTTCTTGCGGCAACGCAAAAAGCTGAAAAAAAGCTGGGCTACAGGCGTTGAGAATCATGTGAATCAAATAAAAGGAAATCTTTTTTTGAATGCGGAAAACGGGAAGCGATTGAAAATCAGCAGTATCGGCCAGGGCCTGCATCTTAAGGTAATGCTGTTCTCGGGCCTGATTATTCTGGTCACCGTCTGTGCTTGTACCCTGATTTACATTCACCGGTTCAAGGTGAATTATCTTGAGGCCATTGAGTGGCGCTCCAGGACATTGGCCCAGAGTATCCGGATTTATGTCCGGTCCAGGTATTCGGATTTCGGGAAACTGACCGATTTGAATCTTATCCTGGAATCAGCGTATCTGGAATGTCGTAAGCTCTATGACGCCAACTCGCACATGCATGTCTCGTTTGTCTGTATTCTGGACAGGTCCGGCAGGATTATTATCCATAATGATAAAAAAATGTGGAAAAAACAGATGCCCCTGCCCGGGCTTGATTCCGTTGTTCAAAAAGGAAAGGATGCCACCATCCTTTCCGGGGATGTGTATCACACCCTGATACCCGTCGAATCTGAGGATAACCGCCTGCTTGGCATTGTGGATGTGGGGTTTCCGAAATCCGTGGTGGATAAAAAAGTCATGGATGGGGTGCGTTATGCCGTGAATATGTTTTTTATCCTTTTTCTAGCCGCTTTCCTGGTCTCCTGGTTTTTTGTCAGAAGAGTGGTGGTGCAGCCTGTGAACGCGTTGATCCAGGCAACATCCGCTTTTGCCAACGGGGATTTGACCCGGGAAATTAACGTTCCCAGGACCAAGGAATTTTTAGACCTTGCCCTGAGCCTGACACGCATGCGGGATGCCATTCGCCAGAACATGTTGGATATTGAAGAAAAAAATCAGCAGGTCAAGGCAATGGTGGCCTGTTCCCCCTTGGCTTTGTTCAGCGTTGATACGTCCCGAAAGGTGGCCATCTGGACTGAATCCGCCCGGAGGTTGTTTGGCTGGGAGGCGGAACAAGTGACAAACAAGGTCCTTCCCACGGTGTTTGAAGAAGACGGGCCTGTCTTTGAAGATCTTTGCAACCGGGCCTTTGACGGTGAAAAGATCATGGGCTACGAACTTCGCCAAAAAACAAAAGACGGCGCAGTGTTTTTCAGTTCACTGTCCCTGGCTCCCATATATGATGTTGATAAGGCCATTGTGGGAATCATGGGAACCACCGAGGACATTACCCGGAGAATAGAAAGGGAAAAAGAACATGCAAAAGTCCGGGAACAGCTTCTCCAGGCCCAGAAGATGGAATCGGTGGGGCGGCTTGCCGGCGGGGTGGCCCATGACTATAACAATACGCTTGGCGTGATTCTAGGGTATTCCGAATTGCTTTTAGACAGACTTCATCCCGAAGATCCCATGGGCGGCGATGTCCAGGAAATCATCAAGGCGACCCTGCACTCAGCGGATATCACCCGGCAGCTTCTGGCATTCGCAAGAAAGCAGACCATTTCCCCCAAGGTGATCGACCTGAACCGGCAGGTTGGAGACATGCTCAAAATGCTCCAGCGGCTCATTGGGGAAAATTTTGAACTGGAATGGTTTCCAGATCCAACCTTGGGGTATGTGAAGATGGACCCGGTGCAGGTGGATCAGGTCTTGGCGAACCTGTGCATCAATGCCAGAGATGCCATGGGAAACAAGGGAAAAATCAGCATTGAAACCCGGTCCGCCCAACTGGATAAAGATTATTGCATGGAACATCCGGAATTTATGCCTGGAGAGTTTATCTGTCTTGAGGTCAGCGATACCGGTTCAGGCATTGATAAAAGCCTTCTGGAAAAGATTTTCGATCCTTTTTTCACCACCAAAAAAAAGGGGGAGGGTACAGGACTTGGGCTTTCAACCGTTTATGGTATTGTCAAGCAGAATCATGGATTTATCAATGTTTACAGTGAACCGGGCAAGGGAACCACATTTAAGATTTATTTTTCCCGGTACAAAGGCAGAGAAGTCCAATACCAGTCAAGTTTCAGCGACCCTGTGACAGAGGGCCGCGGAGAAATCATTTTACTGGTTGAAGATGAGGTGGAGCTTCTGAAAATCAGCCAGCAGTTGCTTGAATCCCTGGGGTATCAGGTGATCTGCGCCCAGTCTCCGGATGAAGCCCTGGATCTGGTAGAAAGCAAAAATACAGCATTTGATTTATTGCTCACCGACGTAATACTGCCGGAAATGAACGGGCTTGAGTTGTCCAGGCGCATTGGAAAAATAATTCCGGATTTAAAGGTGCTGTTCATGTCCGGGTACACAGCCAATGTCATTGCCCACCAGGGGATACTGGATGAAGATGTCCACTTTATTCAAAAACCCTTTTCAAAAAGGGATCTGGCTGTAAAGGTCGGGCAGGTCCTGGAAAGTTAACCCTATCCTTGCATGGAATAACGGCCATGGGCCGACCTGGTCTATCAACCCCCAGGCTTGACCCACAACAAAATATGAAGGAAGCTTAGCAAGTTATCGGTTCTTTTGTATAAAATAGATCAGCATGATAATGCATTGATTTTCTTTTGCAAAAATTCCCGGGCAGGACCATACCGGGATACCAAGGTCCAGGCATCACCGGCTGTTACCGACGGTGATGTGATACAAACAACGGGCAGCACCTGCAAAAGAAACTTCATTGCGCCTTTCGAGGTAACTTGTCTGGTGACAGGGCAGGGTCGAGGAACGAGACGACTGTCTGGAGGACAGCCCGCAGGGTGGGCGAAGCCCATCAACCACGGTTGCCCCCTTCTCAGCTAATCTTGTTGTGTAGAGGCCTGGACTGCAACCAAAGTCTGCAATTGTAGTTTTGTCATTTACTCCAAAGTGAGAAACAATCCACTCCGCAGAGCGTTCAATAAAACCCTTGTTTCGAGAAGAGAGATCAATGGTTTCATTTAAGTGATATTCGAGCATCTGTTTTGAGGTATGCTCATTTGCCCACAATTCTTCGGCTGTATAGAATTGAAATGGTTTTGGGCGTGAATTAATTTCTTTTAGTTGTTTGAACATTTTTACTCCAATGGTGATTTGTTTGGGCACATAACGCGTCAAACAAGGGGCCGGAATTCATGTCAATTTTATTCAAGACAGAACACCTTCCATAAACTACTCTCTTGTCCAGAACATCTTACAAAATTGCCAATGAACAATATTTGACTGGAGAATAACATGAAAAAAGCAATAATTGAAAATATTCAAAATTTTGTAAAAAACTATCAGAAGAATCCTAATATTACAACACAGTGGGGAATCCCCATTGTTAAATTTGCATCTTCATCTGATCCGTTGTTTTCACAGTTAAGCTCTGTGGCAAGCCCGACCCACGCTGTTCCGCAAGACTTTTTACCAGAGGCAAAAAGTGTCATCGCCTTTTTTCTCCCTTTCAAAAAAAGTATTTCTCGAAGCAATATAAATGGTCAATATAGCTCTGATGAATGGGGGTACGCATATACTGAAACCAACGAGATTATACGACAACTTAATCTTTATTTGCAGAAATGGTTGGACTCCCAAGCTTATCAATCCGTCGTAATTCCTGCAACGCACAATTGGGATGAAAAAAAGTTGATAAGTGACTGGTCCCACCGTCATATTGCTTATATTGCTGGACTTGGTACCTTCGGGCTGAACAATATGCTGATAACCAATCAAGGAAGTTGTGGCCGGGTTGGCAGTTTTATTACATCAGCAGAAATTGAGCCTGACATCAGATCCAATGAAGAGGCTTGTTTGTACAAGTATGATGGCAGTTGTCAAAAATGTGCTCAAAAATGTGTAAACGGAGCATTGACCACACAGTCGTTTGACCGATTCAAGTGCTATGAAATGCTTTTGAAAAATGTAAAAAAACACCGCTCTATCGGATATGTGGACGCATGTGGAAAGTGTCTGGTCGGCCTTCCATGCTCATACATAAACCCTGTCAAAAGCAAATTACATGCAAAAAAACTCGTGGCTGAAACCTGAAGATCAAAAGCAATGGGAAACTTTATATGCGTGAGGTGTAATTCCATAACGGGCTTTAAATTTTCGGGTTAAATGGCTCTGATCAGAAAAACCAGACGCCAAAGCAGTTCTTGTAATATCTGCACCCTTTTCAATGAGACGACGAGCATGCTCCAGGCGAATCTGTATTAAGAAAGCATGAGGGGACATATTCTTATGCTTTCGAAAAAGCCTGATTAAGTGAAATTCGGTACAATCACTCATTGCCGCCAATTTTTTGAGGCGGATCTCGCTATCCAAATTTGCATAAAAATACTCTATGACCTTTTTGACTCGCTTGTCGCATGAATCATTGATTGATTTAAACGGTCGCATCCCGTATCTGTCAAGAATGGAAAGAAAAATGTCCTGAAGAGCAGTATCTGTTTCAAGATTTAAAGGTTTTTTAAGAAGAATTTCATGGAGTCTGGCAAATCGTTCCCATACCGCCGTATCTTTAAAACATTTTTTGTTAAAATAATTTTCCTGCTTTGGTCGCTCAATCTGTTCTGCCAAGCCATGAAAAAATTTTGGGTCAATATAAAAACTTCGTAAGCATCGTTGATTGTCTGGCAGGGCATAGTTTGAATGAACCAATCCTGGCTCGAAAATACCGATGGAATACTTCTGTAGGATATTATTTGAGCCTTTTACCGTATAATGTTCCCCACATTCAGTATTGAGCCAGACTACATACTTATCGTGAATATGGGGTTTAAATTCAAATGAATCCGTACAACATAATACCTCTATCAAAGAGCCGGGGCAGGATTTGTAAACAATACCCATCTCACCAGGATTCATGCAAAACTCCACAATATTTGTATTTATATTTTATGTGCTGCGTCATACAAACAATTTATGCTGTCTCTCATGACTATTAGCCTCATTTTCAAAAGGCTAACGTTGCTAATCAGCCATGCAGCTTTTTTGCGTCGGCTGAATTATCTTC